>CAYPEU010000042.1:0-7626 GCA_964409855.1 uncultured Desulfocapsa sp. | reverse complement strand
TTCTGTGAATTATGCGCAGCATAGTTTTCTCCTGTAGTCTCATGGAACACCATAGCCTAGACATGGCGCAGGGCCGTAATCGGGTCCATCTTGGCCGCCTTCCAGGCAGGCTGCAGGCTGGCAAGTACGGCAATACCAATGACAATGACCGAAACAGTGATCACTTCCGTGGCCCCGATGGTAGGCGAGAGCAGCAAGCCTTTCTGCCGTCCGAAATCAAAGCTGATCTGGGAGATGTTCATGCTGACAATGGCAACCAGGCTGATGATGACGCCAATCAGGGTCCCCAGGAGGCCCAACAGAAAACCCTCCATGACGAACAGGGAGAGGATTTTATTAGGGGCTGTGCCAATGGCGGCAATGGTTCCAATTTCATTGATACGTTCATACACCGCCATGATCATCACATTCATGATACTCACCAGGACGATTGCCACCAGCATGATCTTGATAAACAGGGTCATGAGATCAATCATACGGGCGATATTAAAAAATGGTGAAAGTTTTTCCCAGGTGTGCACCTCAAAAACAGGTTTATCCATCTTGTTTTTCAGGGGGCCAAGTATGTTCTGCAGACCGGCAAAGTCTTTCTCCATAGTCTGAATGTTCGTCAGACGAATGGCGATTTCACTGACCTCTTTGTTCTCCATGCGCAGGAGGCTTCTGGCGTCGTCAATATGGATGATGCCGTCACGTCCTCCGGGCCCGGAAATACCTTCCAGTATGCCCCGAACAACAAAGGGCTGGCCATTGACAGATCCATCCTTATTGGTTGCCACCAGGACAATGGAATCGTCAATTTTCACATTCATCCCCTTGGCAATCAGTTCAGGAACCAGAATTTCGCCTTTTGCCAGGAGCCCTTCCTTCTTTCCCTTGATGATCCGATCAACAAGCATGGGAACTGTCTGCATTTCCTGCTCAGGGTTGACTGCATTGAGGCGGATGTTGGTGGTTTCCGTGTAATTGCTGAACATGGCCCCGAGCTTGATGCGCATGGAGTAGGCTGCAACATTTTTGTTTTCCTCCAGTGTCTCTTTGACCACCTGAATCTGCTTTCCTTGCATGTTCCTGTCCAGGGGCAGACTGTCGATGGAGGCCAGGTAGCCCTTGCGGTGTACCTGCAGGTGTCCCAGCATGGAATCCGTGATCTGTCCGATCATCATACTTTTGAAGGAGCCGGAAATGGAAACAAAGAGCAACACTGCCACTACTCCAAGGGTGATAAGGGTAGAGGTGAGCAGGGTCCGTCGCAGGTAGCGCCTCAGGTTGCGCAGGGCGAGCTTGAAAATATTAAACATGATTGCCTCCCTCACTTTGCAGCAGTTTGCCGTCTTCCAGGGTAAAGATTGTTTCCGCATTATTGACGACTTTGGGGTCATGGGTGGAAAAAATAAAGGTGGTCCCAAATTCATCACGCATCTTTTTCATGAGTTCGATGACATGGTTGGCGGTGGTGCGGTCCAGATTGGCAGTGGGTTCATCGGCAAGGACCAGACTGGCATTGGTTACCAGGGCCCTGGCCACGGCGACCCGCTGTTTCTGACCACCGGAAATCTGGCTGGGGAACTTATGTCCCTGGTCCCCCATGCCCACGGCCTCCAGCAGTTCCTTGACTCGCGCCACCCTCTTCTCCTTGGGCCAGTTCTGGACCATCAGCAACGGATATTCGACATTTTCAAAGACCGTGAGCACCGGGATCAGGTTGAAATCCTGAAAGACGAAGCCGATATGCTCTCCTCTGAAGTGGGCTGCCTGCTGACGATTGAGGTTGGTGATGTCTTTTCCAACCACCTGGAGGCTGCCTGCTGTTGGAGGATCGAGACAGCCGATCATGTTCAGTAGAGTAGATTTACCGCTTCCGGATGGGCCGACAAAGGAGACAAACGAGGCTGGCTCTATGGTGAAATCCACCCCCTGTATTGCCTGTACGGCGATGTCTCCGGCCACATAGGTCTTTTCAAGTTGTCTTGCTACAACCACAGACATAGTTTCACCTCTTTCAGTATGATCCGGATAAGCAAGGGCTGGGACCAGCGCACCCTTGCCCGCGCAATCGTTTTTTTATACTCAGCAAACAGATGCTACGCTCTGTCCTGAATATGCTTAAGCATAAGCATGGGTCTTTTAAAAAGGAAATACTTTCTTCCTCCATCCCTGCTTTTTTCTCTTCCCTGACGAAACATCCAGGAGTTATCTCGTTGAGGGTCATGAAAAGGATCAGATAAGTGATGGAACCAAGGTTGAACGGGCATCAAACAGATGATGGAGATGCGTCCTCCTCACCCTGACAAGTCGTTCATTTTTTTTGTTTGGGAAGCCCGATGAGTGTCAGGTTTGAGGTAAAACGGGTTGTTTCTTTTGCTTGCAGGCTCGAGGCTGGATATCTCTGCCCTACTGTTTGTAATATTCTGCCATCTGGGCGATTTCTTCAATCACCCTTTGTCGCAGTGATTCCGGTTCCAGGATCCTGGCATTGGAACCATACTGGAGAACTTTCATGATTATTTCCCGGTCGTCACTGACAGGCAGGGAAAGAGAGATCCCATTGTCTCGTTCTTCAATTTTCTGGCTCGTATGCCAATACTGTCGGCGAACCAGTTCTGCGGCCGTGCCAGTGAACTCTATTGTTGCATGGTAGCGGACTTTTCCCGAAAAGATCCCAAACGATTCGTCTATGAACGAAGCTGCTGCCAGCTGCGCGTCCCCTGTTCTTTTCTTGCCAATCTCTGCAGCCTCAATCCTGGCCATGTGAAAAAGGCGATGATCCTGGCGAAGGAGGCAGAATGCCAGAAGATACCAGCTTCCCTGGTAATTGATCAGCCGCTGAGGTTCCAGGCTGCGGATGTTTTTTTCACCTTTTACTGAGCAGTAGCGGATCTCCAGGATGCAGTCTCTGACCACGGCCTCGACAATGGTCTCGAAAATGGACGGGGTCAGGGATTCCACCTCTATCCATCGGCAGAGGACATTGTCCATGAGACGGTCGTATCCCGGGGCAATGAGCTCGCTCAGTCGTTTTTCCAGCTTTTGCATTTCCGGCAGGCTGCCCAGCCCTGCCTCGTCTGCCATTTTGTTGAGCAGTCCCATGAGAAAGAGGAGCTTGGGGCTGTCTTCAAAGGGTAGAGCAAAGTCGTCTTCGGTATAATAAAAGCCTTTACGGCTGGCGTCAAAGGCCAAAGGCGCGAGCAGGCGATCCCGCATATAGCTGATGTCACGATGGGCAGTGGCCCGGGAAAGCTCAAATTCCTGCATCAGGCTTTGAGCGTTTGGATAGTTGTTGTTTTTCAGCTTTTGGTGAAAGGCGTAGATGCGTTCCAGGCGGCTCATAGGAGGGGGGATGTTTACGAAAAAAAATGTTGAAACAGTTAACGGGGAAACTCCGGTAACCTATCGGGGTTTGCGGCGGTGCTTAACCGGCAGAATCTTCATCTGCTCGCGGTACTTGGCAACGGTTCTGCGGGCGATCTGGATGTTGCTGTCGCCAAGTTTTATGGAAATGGCGTTGTCGCTGAGCGGCTTATAGGGGTCTTCTTCCTGGATCATTTTACGGATGCGTTCCCGAATCGATTCCGCTGCCAGGGCATCTTTTCCCTCCCTGGGGATGGCGGTGGAGAAGAAATATTTGAGCTCATAGATCCCCAAAGGGGTGTGGACATACTTGTTGGAGGTTACCCGGCTGATGGTGGATTCATGCATCTCAATGTCTTCTGCCACATCGCGCAGGATCAAGGGTCTGAGCCGGGTTGCACCATGCTCAAAGAAGTCGTGCTGAAATTTGAGGATGCTTTCCATTACCTTGAAGATGGTACGTTGGCGCTGATGCAGTGATTTGATGAACCAGCCTGCGTCCTTCAGTTTTTCCCGGATGTATTTTTTCGATTCTTTTTGCGTGTCCGTGTCTGCGTCCGCTTCCAGCAGTTTCTGCAGGTGGGAGGAGAGCTTCAGGTTGGGAATTTCCTCTTCATTGAGGAGAATGACGAATTCATTGTCGATCTTACGGACATAGACATCCGGGACAACGTAGTTAGTGGCCTCCTTACTGTACGGCAGGCCCGGGTAAGGTGTCAGCTCAGCGGTAATGAAATCAACGGCCTTGATCACTTCGGCTCGCTTGGCACCGGTAGCCCTGCTGATTTCCTTGTAATTGCGGGTCTGGAGAAGGTTCAGGTGGTTTTTGACAATTTCGGCTGCCAGTGAATCCTGCATTCCCATGCGCTCCAGTTGCAGGAAGAGTGACTCGCTCACATCGCGGGCACCAATACCTGGAGGGTCCAGGTCCTGGATCACTTCAAGGAGATATTCCGCTGAATCATGATCGCAGCCAGAGGCGGCCATGATTTCTTCCAGGCTGGCCTCCAGGAACCCATACCGGTTGAGGTTGCCGGCAATAAAGAGTGCTGTTTCCCATTCTTCCTGCTCCAGTTCACAGTGAGCCAACTGCCACTGAAGGTAGGCCAGAAGCCCCGGTTTTTCGGAGATAAAGTCAAACTGGCTTGGTGCATCTGCCGCCGGAGTCTCATGGGAAAAGGAAAAGTTGCTGTCAAAGGTGTTGGCATAGTCCTCCCAGTTGGTCTCCGGCATGGTGTCATCGGCACTGACCCGTTCCGTGTGGTCCTGTTCGGGTTTTTCTCCCTGCTCCTCTACTGTGGAAGAGAGGCTCTGGGGATTCTCCTGCACCTCCTGGGTGGAAAAATCCACCTCCAGGGCAGGGTTCTGTTCAACCTCAGCCTGCAGGGCATCGGTGAGTTCCAGCCTGTTCATCTGCAGCAGCTTGATGGCAAGACGCAACTGAGGTGTCATCACCAGTTTTTGCGTCAGCTTCAGCTGTTGTCTCAGTTCAAGGGCCACGGGGTTTTGTCCTCTGGATCACATGCTGAAATTTTCGCCCAGATACATCTTGCGGGCCACTTCACTTTCAATGATATCATCGGCTACGCCGCTGGTCAAAATTTGCCCTTCGTTCATGATGTAGGCAAAGTCACAGACCTGCAGGGTCTCCCGGACATTGTGATCCGAGATCAGGATTCCCAGTCCCTTGGACTTGAGGCCGATGATGATCTTCTGCAGGTCGGCCACGGCCAGAGGATCGATCCCGGCAAAGGGTTCATCCAACAGGATAAACTGGGGACGGGTGGAAAGGGCACGCATGATCTCTACCCGCCGTCGTTCTCCGCCGGACAGGGCATGCCCCTTGTTCTCCCGTAAATATTCGATCTTGAGGTCGGCCATCAGCTCATCGATTCGGTTGTTGATCTCGTTTCTTGTCAGGCCCAGCGGTTCCAGAATGATCCTGACATTCTCCTCCACCGTTAGTTTCTTGAAAACAGAGGGTTCCTGGGCCAGGTAGGAGAGACCCTTCTGGGCACGTTTGTGGATGGGCAGATGGGTGATGTCCTCTCCGTTGAGCAGTACCTTTCCCCCGTCGGGACGAATAAATCCGGCAATGGAGTAGAATGAGGTTGTCTTCCCTGCACCGTTTGGGCCGAGCAGGCCGACAACAATTCCGGTGTTGACCTGAAGACTGACGCCATCGACAACGGTGCGATTGCGATAACGCTTGATGATTTTATCGGTTTCCAGCTGGGCCATGATCTGTCGGACAGTGTTTAAGTTTTACGTGTTAATTTTTGAGTGATGGGTTGTCTGATCTTCTGCTGAAAACTTGACACTCAGGCCGGTGTTTGATGAGGTCTGCCATTATTTGGGCGCCAGGGTAGCTTTTACCCGTGTTGGTTTTTTCTTGCCGTTGGAATCAGCGCCGATGGTGGCTGAGGGGCGGCCGCTCACTACCTCGGATCTTCCTTCGTCGAGGTAATAGATGATGGTGTCGCCGGTCACCAGGTTCTTGTCCTGCCAGGCCTTGGCGTCGCCGTCAAGAATGACCTTGCGTTCCTTTGCCAGGTAGTTCATCTGTTTTCCGGTCCCCAGCCATTCACCTTTGGTGATTTCCACATTGCCCACACATTTGAGGCGCTTGACTTCCTGTTTTTTCCCGTCTGTTGCCTGGGTATAGTAGACGGTCATCTTGTCCGAGCGGATACGTACATCTGCCTGGGTGGCATCGACATTCCCGGTAAAAAGAACACTGTTTTTCTCTTCCAGGGAGACCATGCGGTCTGCTTCAATGGTGATGGGTGCATCTTGGGCCCAGAGCGGACTGCTGCAGGAAAAGACAAAAAATATGAGAGTAAAGAGTATGGTGAGTCTGCTGCTTTTCACTAAAATCCCCCTAAGGTACAGAGTAAGAGTAATGGCGATGCAAATACCAGGCCTAATATACTCGGGAGAGTGGCTAAAGTAAAGAAATCCCGAGCATGGTCAGGGAAGAAAGAGTTCTTTACTTCATCTGGCCGAGTCTGTAAAATGGAAAGATACGTTGTCTGTAAAGTTGTATCCATGTGATTTGAAAAGATAATGGTGCTCGCGCCAGAGAGGAAGAGTGTATGCAAGAGAGTATCGACAGGGCAAAGGGTTTAATCGAGTCCCTGCCCTATATGCAGGAGTTCAGGCACAAGACCGTGGTCATCAAATATGGCGATCATGCCATGGTTGATGAAAATCTGAAAAGGCAGTTTGCCCTGGATGTGATCCTGATGAAGCAGATCGGGATCAACCCGGTAATCGTCCATGGCGGCGGCCCGCAGATCAACCGTCTTCTGGACCGGCTGGAGATCAAACCCAGCTATGTCCAGGGGATGCGCGTCACCGACGGTGAGACCATGAGCGTGGTGGAGATGGTACTGGTGGGCAAGGTAAACAAGGAGATCGTGGGCAATATTAATCACTGCGGGGGCAGGGCTGTGGGGCTCTCCGGTCGTGACGGCGATCTTGTCTGTGCCGAAAAACTGCGAGTCAGCAAAAAAAATGATGAAGCCCTGGCAGACGCTCCTCCGGAACTCATTGATCTGGGCCGAGTGGGACGGGTGACCCAGATCAATCCCGAGGTCCTGCAGGTGCTGGATCGGGAAGATTTCATCCCTGTCATTGCTCCTGTGGGTGTTGGAGAAGACGGTCAGGCCTTTAATATCAATGCCGACCTAGTGGCCGGGGCCGTGGCCGCCGAGCTGAAGGCAGCCAAGTTGATCCTGCTCACCGATGTGGCAGGTGTCCAGGATAAGGAAGGCACGCTGCTCCGTTCTTTGAAGCAGGAGGCCCTGGAGGGGCTGATTGAAAACGAAACCATTGCCGGAGGGATGATTCCCAAGGTTCGCTGCTGCACCGATGCCTTAAGTCGGGGAGTGGCCAAGACCCATATTATTGACGGCAGGATAGAGCATGCCATCCTCCTGGAAATATTCACCCGGGAAGGGATAGGGACGGAGATCATCTGATGGCTGGAGAAAATAGCAACTGGGCTGAGAGGAGCAATAAGGTGTTTATCGGAACCTACGCAAGATATCCGGCAGCCATGGTCAAGGGAGAGGGATGCAGGCTGACAGATGCCGATGGCCGGGAATACCTGGACTGTCTGGCAGGGATTGCGGTCTGCAGTCTGGGCCATTGCCATCCAACAGTTACCGAGGCCATCTGTGAACAGGCCCGGGAACTGGTGCATGTCTCCAATCTGTATTACACCCAGCCCCAGACAGAACTTGGTGAACTGCTCACCAGACATTCCTTTGC
>CAYPEU010000041.1:0-24085 GCA_964409855.1 uncultured Desulfocapsa sp. | reverse complement strand
ATGATCGGTTTCAAGACCGGCCTCAATGGCTGTCTGCACATAGGTGATGCCGTTTGCCAGGGTAAAGGCCACCTCCTGGGCGGCAGTGGAGCCCGCTTCCCGAATATGATAACCGGAGATGGAGATGGTGTTAAAGAGCGGCATGTTGGAACTGCACCACTGAAAAATATCGGTGATCAGGCCAAGGGAGGGCCGGGGTGGAAAGATGTAGGTACCGCGGGCCACATATTCCTTCAGGACATCATTCTGGATGGTGCCGCGCAGTTTATCAGCAGGCACACCCTGTTTCTCCGCCACTACAATATACATGGCAAGCAGTACAATGGCGGGCGAGTTGATGGTCATGGAGGTGGAGATCTTATCCAGCGGGATATCTGCAAAGAGGGCCTCCATATCAGCCAGGGTATCAATGGCCACACCAACCTTACCCACTTCACCGAGTGACATCGCATCATCAGAGTCGTAGCCGATCTGGGTGGGGAGATCAAAGGCCACCGAGAGTCCTGTGGTTCCCTGATCGAGAAGATAGCGGTAGCGTTTGTTGGATTCGCTTGCTGTTGAAAACCCTGCATACTGACGCATGGTCCAGAATCTGCCCCGGTACATGGTGGGCTGTACGCCGCGGGTATAGGGATACTGGCCAGGGAATCCGAGGTGCTCCAGGTAGTCATCGTCAATGTTTTCCGGCAGGGCCAGGCGCGTAACTTCGGCATCACCGTGCAGGGAAAACTCTTCTTTTCGTTCAGGAAAACGATTCAGGCTGGCAGCCAGTTCATTTTCCTGCCATTCGCTGTGCTTTTTATTTATGCTCATGATATCGTATTGTGGGAGTTGCGAATTGTGTCGATCAGTTCTTTTGCCCGTATTCGTGGATCTTTGTGTTCAGGACTTTCCTGCATGGCCTGGATAAATGTAGGACGAAGCATCTCTATTATCCAATCCAGGGTCTCAGCATTGAGAGCCTTGCTGCGACGTTGTGCTTTAATGCCATTGCTTTCCATATGATCTGCAAAACTGTGCACATGGGTCAGAAGCTGGGCTATACCACGGTTCTCCGAGGCAACAGTTTGTAAGACCCGTCCAATTCCACTCTCCTCCTGTTTGGCGGAAAAGATCTGTTCCATATCCATGCACAGGGCTTCAGCACCGGACAGGTCAGATTTGTTGACTACTAGAAAGTCAGCTACTTCCAGGAGTCCTGCCTTCATGGCCTGGATATCATCACCAAAACCGGGAGCGAGCACCATGAGTGTGATATCAGCGAGTCGCACAATATCCATCTCAGACTGGCCGACTCCCACGGTTTCAATAATAATGATCTCGCATCCTGCAGCCGCCATGATACGAACCGTGGCTCCTGCAGAGGCACAGAGGCCACCCAGTCTGCCGCGGGTGGCCATGGAGCGCAGCACCACATCAGGATCGAGCGCGTGATCCATCATGCGGATGCGGTCACCAAGGATTGCTCCGCCGCTGATGGGGGAGGAGGGATCCACTGCAATGATTCCGACCCGGATGTCCTGTTCCCGCAGATTACGTATCAGGCTTGAAGTGAGGGTGGATTTTCCAGCTCCCGGTGGGCCGGTAATGCCAAGTACCAGAACCTTATCAATGCGATCCTGGTCCAGTGCAGCAAGAAGATCCGCTGCCTCCTCCTGGTTGTTTTCCACCACAGAGATAGCCCTGCCAATGGCACGAGGATCGTGACCCTCCAGCCCTGCAAGCAGTGTTTCAGTCTTTGGCGTCATGGTCGCGATGTTGCTGGCTGGCCGTGGCAAAGGACTGAATAATGGTGTCGGCCGGGGTGCCCGGGGTGAAAATAGCATTCAGGCCGCTTTCAAGCAGTAACTCGATATCTTCATCCGGGATGACCCCGCCTCCTAATACGGGAATGTCTGCTCCGCCCCTTGCTTTGAGTTCGTTTACAACCTCAGGGAAGAGTCTGAGATGTGCTCCGGACAGTGAAGAGAGCCCCACCACATCGACATCCTCCTGGATGGCAGTGGCGGCAATTTCTGCAGCTGTTCTGCGGATGCCTGTGTAAATGACTTCAAAGCCTTCGTCACGCAGGGCGCGGGCAATGAATTTTGCGCCGCGATCATGGCCGTCAAGGCCGGGCTTGCCAATGAGAACCCGAAAAGGAGTTTGTTCTGTTGTCATGATATTTTCAAACCGTTAGCAGTTGTTTTGTCAGGGATTGCTAAAACCACTGAACCATCTTTTTGAGAAAACCCGGTAACCAGGCATTCTGAGATAAAGGGGCCTATCTGTTTAGGAGGGAAATTGATAACAGCAATGATCTGTTTGCCGATCAATTCTTCCCTGCTGTAAAGATCGGTGATTTGCGCGCTTGATTTTCGAGTACCGATTGCTTCACCAAAATCAATGAGCAGTTTCCAGGCGGGTTTGTGGGCTTCCGGGAAGTCATGTACCTCGATAATAGTGCCTGTACAGAGTTCGACCTGTTCAAATTCCTGCCAGTTAATTTCTTTCATAGTGTTATGCGGTTTCTGTGAAGACTTCTTTGCACAGCTTGCCTAAAGAGCCAAGACTTTCGCAAACGTGGATTCCATTTTCCCGCATGGCAGTAAGCTTTGCAGCAGCAGTTCCCTTGCCGCCACTGACAATGGCGCCGGCATGCCCCATACGTCTGCCAGGAGGAGCAGTAAGGCCTGCGATAAAGCCAACCACCGGTTTGTCCATATTAGCTGCAATCCATGCTGCGGCCTCTTCTTCGGCATTGCCGCCAATCTCACCAACCATCACTACTGCCTTTGTTTCAGGATCATTCTGGAATGCAGAGAGGCAGTCGATAAAGTCAGTGCCGTTTATGGGATCACCTCCAATCCCTAAACAGGTGGTCTGCCCCAGGCCCTGTTCTGTGAGCTGATGCACCACTTCGTAGGTCAGGGTTCCGGATCGCGAAACCACACCAACGGGGCCGCCCGGCATATGGATAGGGCCTGGCATGATGCCTATCTTGCATTCTCCCGGGGTGATGATGCCCGGGCAGTTGGGGCCAATGAGGCGGGTTTTTTTTCCGGCCATGCCGTTTTTGACACGGAGCATATCGAGCACCGGGATTCCTTCGGTGATGCAGACCACAAGATCAAGCTCTGCAGCCACGGCTTCCAGGATGGCTTCGGCGGCAAAGGGCGGCGGTACAACGATCATGGAAGCATTGGCCCCGGTTGCCTTGCAGGCTTCGGCAACAGAGTTGAAGACCGGGGTGCCATTCATCTCCTGCCCGCCTTTACCGGGAGTAACTCCGCCAACAATGTTTGTGCCGTAGTCACTACACTGTCTGGCGTGAAATTGGCCCTCTTTCCCGGTGATTCCCTGAACCAGAACTCTGGTGTTTTTATCAACAAATATAGACATCGTTTATTCCTTTAGTTCGAGTTCAGCAGGGCTGGTGAGCTGCAATGGATCATTAATTGGGGTTTCTGAAGATGGGGGGATAATCAGGGGTGGTTCAATTGGATTGCCTGGCTTTTCAACTCTATTTTCCAGATATTCCAGAGCGTCTTTACAAAAGTCTGTGATAATTCCATCAACTCCCACGGTATAATAGAAAAACTCCAGCTCCTCATCAAAGCTCTCCGCAAAGGGAAGTCTACCGGTTTCCTCTTTTTGTACCGGGAAGGTAAAAATCATGGTGTTTAACTGATGGGAAGTTTCTACAAAATCAGCCAGCAGTGGTTTTCCCTGGGAGTCGGCAAGCAGGTGTTTCGGCAGAGCAATGGCAGCCACAGACGCTGAGAGTGCACGCAGGCCTGATTTGCTGAACATCCAGTCATAGTTATAACTGACCCACTCTCCCCACTCTTCAATCATTGTTTCCTGACCTTCATTGGATTCGATGAGTTGCACGAGTTTAACGGTCATTCCCATTTCAGGAAGGAGTTCTTTTCTGATGTGCCGCAGTTCCACTGCATCGTAGGAGAGGAGGTAGATGTCGTCCGCTGATCCGCTATAGCCATATTCCTGCAGGATGCCAAGAAGAGGCTTGCTGAGATCTTTCCCTTCTTTGCGGTGCAGCCAGGGTTTCTTCAGTTCAACCGCAATACGACTGTTTTTACCAAGATGTTTGTCGAAAGTGCTAATCAAGGCCAGTTCTTCTTTTAAAGTGGGGATACCCAGATGAAGAGTAAATTCTTCCGGAAAGCGTCCTTCCCGATCATGGAGAGTGAGTTGACGTATCTCCTGCAGGGTCAAATCAAGTGCGTAAAACTTCCCGTCCTCTCTGCTTCGACTGGGAAATATTTCAGCAATATTCGTTTCCTTGCCAAGGGTTGTTGAGCCCAGGACGATCACTTCATTGTCAGCGGTCAAGGCAACATCTATCTTGATAATATCCGCATCCATCGCAACCGCCAGAGCAACTGATGGCAGGCTGTGTTCCATGAGATAGCCGGAACCGCCACCCTGGGCAATCACCAGCTTTGCTGATGCCGGGATCGGGGCGAGCAGAAAGATGAGAAGAGTGAGGAGGCTGCTGTATTGTTTTATGAAGCGTGGAAAATATCGCATAGTCTTTTTATATGGCTGCCAGGAGGCTGGCTGCGTGTTCAAGGTCAGAGGCGCTAGTGAGGCTGAGCCCGGATTCTGCCAGGATTCTGCGTCCCTCTTCCACGTTGGTTCCTTCCATGCGAACAACAACTGGCAGGGAAAGTCCGACTTTACGGGCTGCAGCGACAACCCCTTCGGCCAAAATATCACAACGGAGGATACCGCCAAAGATGTTGATGAATATGCCGCGCACATTGGGATCACTTAAGATGATGCGGAAGCCGTTTTCCACCATCTCAGCGCTGGCTCCGCCTCCAACATCGAGAAAATTAGCGGGTTCAACTCCTGACTGTTTGATGAGATCCATGGTGGCCATGGCAAGTCCCGCACCGTTGACCATACTGCCAATGGTACCATCTAGACGGATATAGTTCAGATTGTGACTGGCAGCCGCGGCTTCAAGTGCGTCCTCTTCACTTGTGTCGTGCATGGCCAGGATATCGGGATGGCGAAAGAGGCTATTGGAGTCAATGTCCATTTTGGCATCGAGGGCAATGATCTCATCCTCGTCAGTAATCACCAGAGGATTGATTTCCACCAGGGAGCAGTCAGTTTCCATGAAAAGAGTAAAGAGTTTTCTGATAATTCCGCCAAAGGCCTTGGCCACGTGAGGCTTCAGCCCAAGGCCAAAGATCAGCTCCCGTATCTGGTAGCCTTGCAGGCCAAGGAGTGGGTTTACATGCACTGTAAGGATGCGTTCAGGGGTCTCTTCTGCCACTTTTTCAATGTCCATTCCTCCGTCGCGACTTGCAATGATCACAATGTCAGCCTGTTCACGGTCAACGAGCATGGAAAGATAGAGCTCGTTGGCAATAGCCACTCCCTGTTCAAAGAGTATGGTTTTGACTTCCGTTCCTGTTTCACCAGTCTGTTTGGTCACAAGCTGCATGCCAAGGATTTCTTCAGCAGCAGTCTGTGCCGCATCCTTTGTTCTGGCAAGAACCACACCACCGCCCTTGCCGCGACCACCGGCAAGGATCTGTGCCTTGACCGCCACAGGCATTTGCATCTCTGCAAGCAGTGAGGAAATATCTTCTTTTGTCTTGCAGATTTCTCCGGTCGGGACGGGGATTCCCGACTTGCGGAAGAGCTCTTTTGCCTGATATTCGTGAATTTTCATTAGCGTTTAAAATTTACTATTCGAGGTTTTTTAGTTTTTGGGGTAACCCATTTCCTGTAAAGTCCCGGTGATTTCATCAAGACTTGCAGGGTCATCTATGGTGGACGGCATCCGGTAGTCTTTACCATTGGCAATGGAACGCATGGTGCCGCGCAGGATCTTCCCGGAGCGTGTCTTGGGAAGACGTTCCACCGGAGAGGTCTCACGCAGACAGGCAATGGGGCCGATCTCCTCCCGAACCATCTTCACCAGTTCACCTTTGATATCCTCTGTATCACGATTTACTCCAGCTTTCAGCACAAAAAGACCAAGGGGCAGCTGACCTTTTAACTGGTCATCAGTACCAATAACCGCACATTCTGCCACATCGGGGTGGGTGGCAAGCACCTCTTCCATGGCGCCGGTGGATAGGCGGTGCCCGGCAATATTGATAACATCATCCATGCGGCCCATGACAAAGACATAGCCGTCTTTATCAATATAGCCGCCATCACTGGTTTCATAATATCCTGGAAAGGTGGCCATATAAGAAGAGAGGAAGCGATCTTCA
Source organism: uncultured Desulfocapsa sp. (assembly GCA_964409855.1). Lineage (GTDB taxonomy): Bacteria > Desulfobacterota > Desulfobulbia > Desulfobulbales > Desulfocapsaceae > Desulfocapsa. The sequence goes on along the minus strand of CAYPEU010000041.1, from coordinate 17,843 downwards.
TTTCTCCACAGTGTGGCCAGTGTCCCGGGGGGCAGGGGAAGTTTTATGACGATATTGCCTTCCTCACCCGCAGGAAGCTCCTCTCCTGCATCGTTCACGACACGGACATCATAGCCGGGAACCGGAAGGGTGGGGGAACCTGCCTTTACTTCTTTCTCCTCAATGCCACGACAGTTGGCAACAATGGCCCAGCCGGTCTCGGTCTGCCACCAGTGATCGATGATGGGTACCTTGAGAAGATCGGAGGCCCAGTGATAGGTGTCGGAGTCGAGCCGTTCTCCTGCAAGGTAAAGTGCCTCAAAAGATGACATGTCATACTGGTTAAGCAAAGAGCCGGTGGGATCCATCTTTTTGATGGCCCGAAAAGCAGTGGGGGCGGTGAAGAGCACTTTTACCTTATGTTCTGAAATAACCCGCCAGAAAGCGCCCGCATCAGGCGTTCCAATGGGTTTTCCTTCGTAGATGATTGTGGTGGCACCTTTGAGTAAGGGGCCGTAGATAATATAGGAGTGGCCAACAACCCAGCCAACATCAGATGCCGACCAGAACACGTCACCGGCATCGATATTGTAGATGTTTTTCATGGACCAGTGAATGGCAGCGGCATGTCCGCCATTATCCCGCATAACCCCTTTGGGCATGCCGGTGGTACCGGATGTGTAGAGGATGTAAAGTGGATCCGTTGCAGCCACGGGAACACACTCTGCGGGCTCGCTTGCTGCCACCAGCTTCTGCCAGTCAAGATCCCTGCCTTCCAGCATCTCGGCGGTTACCACGTCTCGCTGAAAAATAATGCACTTTTCAGGTTGATGCTCGGATTGTTCAATAGCTCTGTCAACAAGGGGTTTGTAGGCGATCACTTTCTTGCCCTCCACAGCACCTGAAGCTGTGACCAGGACTTTGGGCTGGGCATGATCAATACGAATGGCAAGCTCACTTGCGGCAAAACCTCCAAAAACAACAGAATGTACAGCACCGATTCGGGCACAGGCCAGCATGGCAACGGCTGCTTCAGGGATCATGGGCATGTAGATGATAACGGTGTCGCCTTTTTCTACCCCCTGGCTTTTCAGTCCACCCGCAAATTTTGCCACATCAGTCTGCAGTTCTTTGTAGGAAATCTTACGGATGGTATTTGTTACCGGGGAGTCATAGATGATGGCGGTCTGATCCCCACGACCAGCCTCTACGTGGCGGTCAACAGCATTGTAACAGGTGTTGAGCTCAGCCCCTGCAAACCAGCGGTAAAAAGGAGGGTTTGAGGCATCGAGGACCTTGTTCCATTTTTTGCTCCAGTCGATGCCGCTTGCGGCGTCTGCCCAGAATTCTTCAGGTTGCTCAATACTCTCTTGAAATAAGGTGTTAAATTGTCCCATAGTTTTTCCTCGATTAATAGTTACATTCCGTGCTGATTTATACATTTTCAGGCACATCTGAAGTTACTTTATTTTAATTTCTCCTGCTCCCTGAACTCGTTTACCCTGAGCTTGTCGAAGTGGACGATGTGGTGGAAGTGGCGGTGTCACAATCCCACGCCAAACCATATCAAACATCACATCTGTCTGCTCGGCCAGGCTTTCTTTCTGACCGCGCTGTACCCACATGATAAACCTTCGTTGTACAAAACCCAGCATGAAATCAAGGAGAATTCTGGTGTCCACGTCCGGGTTTAAAACCCCTTCTTCCTGCCCTTGCCTCAGGAGATCCATGAGGAGGTTGAACATTCTGCGCTGTTCAAAACTCTCATCTGTCATCCAGGTCTTCATAGGGAGTGTCATAAAGATTATTTTGGCAAACTCACTATGGTCTTCATAATAATCCAGCTGGAGCCAGAAGGTCTTCCGGAGTTTTTCTTTCAGGTCGGCCATTCCCTGCAGATGATCAATGATCCTGTCGGTCAGCCGCCCCATCCAGATATCAACAAAGGCAAAGACCAAACCTTCTTTGTTTCCGTAATGTTTATAGATTGTGGCAAAACTCACTCCGGCCTTTTTGGCAATATCCCGAATAGTGACCGCATGGAAGTCGGATTCGGAAAACACCTCAAGGATTGTGTTTCCCAGACGTTCATGGAAGTCCGCTTTTGGGGTCGATCCAGAAGTGGATTGTTGGGGGTTGTTTTGCATCGGCAGACTGCTCGTATCTGTTTCTATGATTCGCATGTTATCTCTGTTATCATTACGTAATATCGTAAAAAAAACAAAAATAAATGATTTTTCTAAAATATGAGTAACAATATTACACTAGGGTTATAGTATGCTAGGAGCGAATGTCAAGGAAATTGACAATTAGAATTCTGCTACTCTGTATCAGTGTGCTCTGCATAATGTGTTTGTGAGATATACTTGACATATATTTAAAATATATTAAGGATGTACTAATAATATATCATATTCCCATTACTCTCTTTCAAACAATGACGCCAAGTAAGAAACCATTAGTGGTAACGGCCTACGATGAAATTTATCGAAGGATTATCACCCTGGAGTATGAGCCGGGCAGACAGCTCAGTGAGCAAAGCCTGGTTGAAGAACTCTCCATAGGACGGACTCCGATTCGTGAGGCCCTTTGTAATCTGGCTTCTGATATGCTGGTTGAAAGCCTTCCTAACAAAGGCGTTATTGTCCCTCCAATCACCTTGCAGAACACAAAAAGTGTCTTTTCCGCCCTTGAGATATTAGAAATTGGTGTCGCAAAACAGGCTGTGCGAAATAACGTTACATCCCACCTGGCAGCTATGGAGGCGGCTAATGCATCGATGGTACAGGCCGAGGAGGCCATTGACATATACGCTCTGGTGGATGCAAACAATGCCTTTCATGTCTCTTATTCCCGCTGTTCGGAAAATGTTTACCTGATTGAAGCATTGCGGAAAGTACGATGTGAGGCCAATCGGCTGGCATATCTTTCCTTTGCCAATGAAATAGCCACAGAACAGTCCCTGCGTGACCATTACAAACGGGTTGTGGTCCAACATGATACTATTATAGCTCATGTGAGAGATCGGAACCTGCTGGAACTTCAGAAAGTTATCCTGCAGCATATTGTCGATTTTAAGAAACGAATTATTGAATACCTGGCGACTTAGCCAATTAAAGAAACCTATCCATTATGGAGGAAGACGAATGAAGAAACTCACAATCCTTGCTGTCACACTAGTATTTGCCTTTGTTGTGGCCTCAGAGGCCCTTGCAAAGACAAAATGGGATATGCATCTCAACTACGGGGCTGGAAATTTTCACTCCCAGGGTGCCCAGCGTTTTGCCGACAAGGTGAAAGAGGCCACCAACGGAGAACTTACCATCGTACTCCATCCAGGTGCATCCCTTGGTTTTAAAGGGCCGGAGCTTCTTCGGGCTGTTGCAGAAGGACAGTTGGTGGTCGCTGAAGTACCAACCGGTATGGTGGAGGGTGATGCTCCGGTTCTGGCTCTCACTGCCCAGCCATTTATCTCCAGCAATGCCAAGGAGCAGAGAATGCTCTATCAAATGGCAAAACCCACCTATGCTGAAGAGCTCAAAAAATTCAACCAGTTCACTCTGTACACTTCGGTATGGCCCTTTTCAGGCATCTATACTCAGCGTCCAATTGGTTCGGTTGCCGACCTTAAAGGTCTGAAGATGCGTGTCTATGATGGTACCGGACTGGCCTTTGGCAAGGCCACTGGAATTGCTGCCCGTAAGATGCCTTTTTCCGAAGTGTACCCTGCGATGAAAGCTGGTCTGCTCGACTCCATGTACACCTCGTCAGTGTCCGGTGTTGATGCCAAGGCCTGGGAAGTATTGAAAGAGTTTACTCCGATCAATATTGTTGGTCCTGTGAATATGGTGAATGTGAACCAGAAGGCGTGGGACAAGCTCTCTAAAGAGGTACAGGATACCGTATTGAAGATCGCTGCTGAAATGGAAGATGAGATGTGGGGTATTGCCAAAGACAGCGACACCAAGAGCCGTGTAACACTGAAAGAAAATGGCTTGAATATCCCTGAAGTGAGTGATGCTTTCCGTGCTGAGTTGGATGCAATCGGTGTGCAGCTTCGTGCTGATTGGGCGAAAAAAGCTGGTGCTGATGCCCAGAAGGTTCTTGATGAATATTACAAGGCTACTGGTCGTAAGTAATCTCTAAGAGGGGGCACCGGCCAAATAAGAAAAGTATAATATCATATTAGCTTGTGTGCCCTGTAGGAGTACCCCAAGGGCATTTCCTACGGGGCACCCGCCCCTGCGGGCGATAATGTGTTGGGTTGCTGCTCCTGGCACTAATCGCCCGCAGGGGCGGGCTCCTACGAAAGAGCTGTCCAGTGATAGTAAGTTCTTTGACTATAGGTTTTTTTAGAAAAAAAAGTGAATACACTCATCCGACTCATCGGCAAGTTCAGTGATATCATGGCTGGATTGTCTGCAATCATCTTGGGCTTGATGGCCGTCTTGATATTGCTGGAAATATTCCTCTGGAATACCCTGGAAAAGACCACTCTGATAGCTGATGAATACAGTGCTTACGGGCTTGCCGCCATCATCTTTCTAGGGGCAGGATACTGCCTCAAAGAGCGTGGCCATATCCGGATCACCCTGGTTCTCGGTCTGCTGCCAGCCAAACTCGTTCGTATCATCAGCTTTCTGGCGACCGGACTGAGTACTCTGTTCATGGGCTACCTCTGGTACTATCTTTACCTGATGGTTCGTTCCTCCATCCGTTACGGTTCAACCTCAGGCACCCTGACCAATACGCCCCTGTGGATACCCCAGGCGCTCATGCTTGTCGGCGCGGCCTGTTTTCTGTTGCAGCTTGTGGCCACCAGTCTTGCCACCTTCCAGGCAATATCCAGTAAAGAAGAGGTGCTGTGAAATGGATGTCTCCATTGCTACCATGACCCTTGTGGTCTTTGGCCTCCTCTTCCTGCTGCTTGGCAGTGGCGTCTGGATCGGTTTTGCCCTGTTTATGGTGGGTTATGCTGGTCTTGAACTGTTCGGTACCCTGCCTGCCGGTTATAATATGGCCTCCTCGGTATGGGCCACGGTGGGCAAGTGGGAATATGTTGCTCTGCCCATGTTTATTCTAATGGGTGAAATCCTCTACCGTTCCGGGATATCGGAAAAATTGTTCAAGGCCCTGGTGCCCTGGCTCTATCGTCTGCCTGGCGGCCTGCTGTTGATGAATATCATCTCCTGCACCCTGTTTGCCGCTGTCTCCGGATCGAGCGCCGCAACCACTGCCACGGTTGGGCGTATTACCCTGGCTGAGCTGGATAAACTCGGTTATGACCGTCGCATTGCCATGGGTTCTTTAGCAGGTGCTGGTACCCTCGGTTTTCTTATCCCGCCCTCGCTGATCATGATTGTCTATGCCATCCTTGCCGAAGTCTCCATGGGCAAGATGTTTATGGCGGGCGTTTTGCCGGGCCTGCTTTTGGCTTCCATCTATGCGGCATATATTATCTATTGCGGTATTCGGAATCCTGAAATCGCCCCAAGGCTGCAGGAGAGTTACAGCTGGAAGGAGCGCTTTGCAGCAGTAAAGGATCTGGCTCCGACCTTTGTCCTTATTATGGTGGTGCTCGGCTCCATCTATGCAGGAGTTGCCACGCCCACAGAGGCGGCGGCTCTTGGAGTTTTTGGGGCCACGGTTTTTGCCTTTCTAAATAAACGCATGGATCATAAGATCCTTTTTGAATGTCTTGTCGGCGCGGTGAAAACCAATGCCATGATTATGCTGATTGTGGTGGGTGCGGGCTTTCTGTCCAGAGTTATGGGTTTCTTAGGGATTCCTGCAGCACTGACCATGGCTATTACCGAGATGAACCTGTCACCCTATCTGCTGATGATTCTCCTCGGCTGCGTCTACATCGTCCTCGGCTGCCTGCTTGACGGCTTTTCCATAGTCCTGATGACTCTGCCCATTGCTTTACCCATGGTCGTTGCAGCCGGTTTTGATCCCATCTGGTTTGGTATCTACCTGATCCTGATGGTGGAGGTGAGTCAGATTACTCCGCCGGTGGGTTTTAACCTCTTTGTTATCCAGGGACTGACCGGAGAACCGGTGACCAGGATAGCAAGATATGCCCTGCCGTTTTTCTTTCTTATGCTGTTGACCACGGCAATTGTAACTGTTTTTCCTCAAATTGCCCTGTTTCTCCCTAACTTGATGTCGGGACAATAACCATGACAAAGCAAAATGCATTTCGCTTTTCCATTGATCGCGGCGGCACCTTTACTGATGTCTATGCCGAGGTTCCGGGAGAGCCGGGCTTCAAGGTGGTAAAACTCCTCTCCGAAGATCCAGCCAACTATGACGATGCCCCCCGTGAGGGGATCAGGCGGATCTTGGCGGAGTATTCTGAGTCTGCCTCTGATGGCAGCATTGATGCCTCGCAGATCGAATGGATTCGCATGGGTACCACGGTTGCCACCAATGCCCTGCTTGAGCGTAAGGGAGCACGCTGCGCCCTGGTGATCACCAAAGGTTTTGGGGATGTCTTGCAGATAGGAAACCAGGATAGGCCCAATATTTTTGACCTCCAGATCAAGAAGCCGGATCTTCTCTATGAGGATGTAATCGAGGTGGATGAACGTTTGAGGCTTGTGCGTCCCGAAGAAGTGGTGGAAGAAGAGCTGCTTAGCGGGGTGACAGGTGAGCAGTTTGCCGTCCTTGCAAGACCTGATCTTGCAGTGTTGAGGCCTCAGTTAGAGGAGCTGCTGAAGCGCGGTATTAACAGCCTTGCCGTGGTTTTTCTCCACGCCTATGCCTGCCCGCAGCATGAAGAGGCGGTGGGAGAATTGGCAGAGGAGTTGGGCTTTTCTCAGGTTTCTCTCTCGTCGAGTGTGATTCCTATGGTGAAGTTGGTTTCCCGTGGTGACACCACCATGGTGGACTCCTATTTGACCCCCCATATCCGGGATTATCTGGAAAGCTTTAAAAAAGGATTTGCAGACAGGCTTGTTGATACCCAGCTGCTCTTTATGCAGTCTGATGGCGGTCTTGCTCCGGCAGAAGATTTTACCGGCAGCCGGGCCATCCTCTCCGGCCCTGCAGGGGGAGTGGTGGGCTATGCCATGACCACTTACAACCGTGAAACGAAAAAGCCTGTTATCGGTTTTGATATGGGCGGCACCTCCACCGATGTCTCCCGCTACGGCGGTGAGTATGACCTGACCTTTGAAACCAGAACCGCAGGCGTCCGTATCCAGGCACCCCAGCTCGATATCAGAACAGTTGCGGCTGGAGGCGGATCACGCCTCTTTTTTGATAACGGGATGTTTCTGGTGGGGCCGGAATCTGCGGGTGCCCATCCGGGACCTGTCTGTTACCGGAAAAACGGGTATCTGGCGGTGACCGATGCCAACCTGGTGCTTGGACGTCTGCAGCCGGATCATTTTCCCCATATTTTTGGCCCGGATGAGGATCAGCCCCTGGATTTTGATGAGTCCTATCGCAAGATGTCAAAATTAACTGATGAAATCAACGACTATTACCGGGAGAGCAATCGTCCGCCACTTACGGTGGAAGAGACAGCGCTCGGGTTTCTGGAAGTGGCCAATGAGGTGATGGTTCGTCCTATCCGCGAAGTCTCGGTGATGCGCGGTTTTGATATCAAGGATCATGTGCTGGCTACCTTTGGCGGGGCAGGGGGGCAGCATGCCTGTGCCATTGCCAGGAGCCTGGGGATCTCACATATCTTTATCCACCGTTTTGCAGGTATCCTGTCAGCTTACGGGATCGGGCTAGCCGACACGGTTTCTGAAAAACAACAGCCTGCAGCAGAGGTGCTCACAGCAGACGGCCTTCCAGGGCTCAGGGAAAAACTGAGTACCCTGCAGCAGGAGACCGAGCAGGAGCTTTTCGGTCAGGGACTTACCGGAGAAGCGGTGCAGTCACTGCACTATCTCAACCTGCGTTATCAGGGTACAGATACCCCCCTGATGATTGAGGAACCTGGCGACGGTGATTTTATTAAGGCATTTCAGTCCATGTATCATCGTGAGTTTGGTTTTGAGCTCACTGGACGTGATATCCTGGTGGATGATCTGCGAGTCCGTTCCATCGGTCAGGCGTCCAAGTTAAAGTCCTTTCCCATTGCAGCTGCCAGTGAAGCAGCAGAAAAGCTGAACCCTGTCTCCTGCTATTTCGAGGGTGGCTGGCAGGAAACCGATCTCTATAATCTGGAGCACCTCAAGGGCGGTCATCATATCCAGGGACCTGCCATCCTGATCCAGGATACCAGTACCATAGTAATAGAACCAGATTGTACAGGAGTCATCACGGAATATGGGGATGTCGCAATAGAGTTGAGCAGTCAGCGTCACCAGCGTATCGATACGGCTGTTGATCCAGTGCAGCTCTCCATCTTCAGTAATCTCTTTATGTCCATTGCGGAACAGATGGGGAGGATGCTGCAGAAGACTGCCATTTCCACAAATATCAAGGAGCGGCTCGATTTTTCCTGCGCCCTTTTTGGCCCGGACGGGAACCTGGTCGCCAATGCCCCCCATGTACCGGTGCATCTGGGTGCCATGAGTGAGGCAGTTAAAGAGCAGATCCGTCGGGTGAAGGATATCAATCCGGGGGATGTGCTGCTTGCTAATCACCCTGCTGCAGGCGGCAGTCATTTACCTGACATTACCGTGATGACGCCGGTCTTTCAGGGTGAGAATATAATCTTCTGGGTGGCGAGCCGCGGCCATCATGCGGATATTGGCGGGATCTCACCCGGTTCCATGCCACCGGGTTCCAGGCAGCTTGTTGAAGAAGGGGCTGCCATCCTCTCCTTCAAGCTTGTTGAAAACGGAGTCTTTCAGGAGCAGGGGATCTCGGAACTGCTGTTGGCACCAGGGAGAAAAGAATCGGAAGAGGGACGACCTCCCATCAGCGGGACACGCCTGCTAAGTGATAATCTCTCCGATCTCAAGGCCCAGGTAGCTGCCAATCAGAAGGGTATTGACCTGATTCTGGAGATGGTGGAATACCACAGTCTGGAGGTTGTCCAGGCATATATGCTGCACGTTCAGGAAACAGCAGAAGAGGCGGTGCGAGCCAGTCTGGGCGAGGTTTCCCGCAGTCGTGGTCTGGCAGAGCGGGATACGGTAAGGGCTGTGGAGTACCTTGATGACGGCAGTCCCATAGCGCTGGCACTCACCATAGATCGAAGTGATGGCTCTGCAATTTTTGATTTCAGTGGTACCGGAGCCGAACTCTGGGGTAACCTCAATGCGCCGCGGGCCGTTGCCCAGTCTGCCATTCTTTATAGTCTCCGCTGTCTGGTGGAAAAAGATATTCCTCTGAACCATGGTTGCCTGATACCCATCAGCCTGATCATCCCTGAAGGATGCCTCCTTGATCCGTCACCAGAGGCAGCGGTGGTGGGCGGCAATGTCCTCACCTCGCAGCGGGTGGTGGACGTGGTGCTGAAGGCCTTTGGTGTGGCAGCCGGTTCCCAGGGCTGCATGAATAATTTTACATTCGGCAATGAGCGTTTCGGCTACTACGAAACCATTGGCGGCGGGGCAGGGGCCGGGCCTGACTGGCATGGTCAATCAGGGGTACATACCCATATGACCAACACCAGGATCACTGATCCGGAGATTCTGGAACGACGCTACCCGGTTCTGCTGCGTCAGTTTTCAATCCGCAGAGATTCGGGTGGTGAGGGACGCTTTTGCGGAGGTGACGGATTGGTTCGGGAACTGGAGTTTTTAGAGCCCTTGAATGTGGCTATCCTTTCTGAACGCAGGGTCTTTCCACCCTATGGATTGGCTGGCGGAGAACCGGGAGCCAAGGGAGAAAATATCTTTATTCGGAAAGATGGGCGTCAGCTGAACCTGGGCGGTAAAAATGAAATCCGTGCCAAGGCGGGTGAAGCTATACGGATTCTCACACCAGGCGGCGGGGGATACGGCACTCCGTGACAAGGGGGGCTGCAGAATCAGCGAATAGGTCATGCCGAAGCGGATTATTTCCCATCCTAATCACAAAACGGCCTGATTTGGTATACAAAATCATTTCCATGTGATTATATGTATCTGTGTTCTTTTTTGGAGGTGTGCGCCATTAAACCAAGGGTAACCTCCTTTCCTTTTTTCTTGCTAAGGACAGGTGCTTTTTATGCCTCTCTTTCAGGCCATTCTTGATATCTTCAACCAGCGCTTGATTCCCGCTAACATTGAAGACGAAGATGAACGCCGAAAAGTCGGTCTGATGTTCGGTATCAGCATAACCGGCATTTTTTTTCTTAGCTTCCTTGGTGTTGTAGCCATTATGCAGGATGGACTGCTGCTGGCTGTTCTCGACTTTCTGGTTGCCCTCATACTGGTGAGTACCCTTTTCTTTCTCCACTTCAAAGGCTATCTCTCTTTCTGCATCTATACCGGGGTGATCACCTTATATTGTTTGTACATCTATCTCTTCATCAGCGGTGGTATTGCCGGGAGCGCCTTTCTCTGGAGTTATACCTTTCCCCTGGTTGTCTTGTTTTTACTCGGTGCCAAAAAAGGTTTTCAGGTCAGTTTTTTTTACTTCCTGTCCTGTCTTGCTGTCATCACTGTTGACCTCAGCTCTTCAATGATCAATCTCTACACCAAGGATCTTGCCCTGCGTTTTATCTCCTCTTTTGCCGTGGTAACCCTTTTTGCTTTCCTATATGAAAAATTCCGGGAAAGTTCACAGTCAGCACTGGTGGAATCAAGAAAGGGCCTGGAAGACAAAGTGCTGGAACGTACTCAGGGTCTGGAAAGAGAGATCCGGAAACGCGAAGGGATAGAGGAAAAACTGAGATACAGCGAAAGCCGTTTTCGCCGTCTTGTTGAAGCCGCAGCCGATGCAATATTCATGTTTGATGAACGGGGGAAATTTGAAGTTGTGAATGCACAGGCCTGCAGGAGCCTGGGATATACAGAAAATGAATTGCTGCAACTGTCAGTTTCAGATATTGATGTTGAGTTTACAGATGAGGCGGTTTCAGACATCCTTTTAAAATATTCTGGTACAGAGTGGCCAATAACCACAACCGGGACTCATCAGCGGAAGGATGATTCAGAATTCCCGGTTGAAATTCGCATAGATACACTGGAAACAAGCAGAGGCCAGCATTTTGTTGCCCTGGCCCGTGATATCAGTGAACGGAGAAGGGCGGAAGAACAACTCAGGCAGTTTAATTATTTACGGGAAGAGTTGCTCGGTATAGGTAGCCTGGGAGAGAAACTACGTTATGTCACCGAGGCCGTTGTTGATATTTTTGATGCCGATTTCTGTCGTATCTGGATCATTAAGCCGGGGGATCGTTGTAACAGCGACTGCCCCCATGCAAAAAACAGTGAAGGTCCTCATGTATGCATCCATCGAGATCGATGCCTGCATCTCGCCGCGAGTTCCGGGCGGTATTCCGGTCTGGACAGTAAAAAACACGGTAGAGTTCCTTTCGGCTGTTACAAGATCGGTCGGGTTGCTTCCGGAGATATACCAGGCTTTAATACGAATGATGTCACCCGTGATCCCAGAATTCATGACCAGGAATGGGCCAGACAGCTGGGGCTGGTCTCATTTACCGGTTTCCGTCTCTTTTCTGAGAAAGGTGACCCCATCGGGGTTCTGGCTCTTTTCAGCAAGCATGTTATTGGTCCCCAGGAGGTTGGTCTGCTGGAAGGGGTAGCGAACAGCACCTCCCAGGTAATCCAGGTTACCATGGCCGAGGCAGAGAAAACACTAATAGAGACCCAACTTCTTCGGGCTCAGAAGATGGAGGCCATTGGTCTGCTGGCCGGAGGAGTGGCACATGATTTAAATAATATCCTCGCAGGAATAGTGGGCTATCCTGAATTATTACTTATGCAATTGCCTCAATCCAGTGAATTGAGAGAACCTATCGAGGCAATCCAGGAGTCGGGAAAACGAGCATCTACCGTTGTTGCGGATCTTCTGACTGTTGCCAGAGGCGCAGCCACTATACGGGAATCGCATGATATCAACATATTGATTCAGGAGTATCTTGAGTCTCCAGAATATGAGAAACTCATGGCATCCCATCCTGGAGTTGTCTGCAGCAAACAATGCGATGCAGAATATCCCCTTATCTCCTGCTCTCCTGTACATATCAAAAAAACCATTATGAATTTGATTACAAATGCCATGGAGGCTGTTGCTGATACAGGGAAAATAGTTGTTGCAACCGATAACCAGCAGGTTGAGAAATCCGACACCTTGCAATATGAGATGGAACCCGGCAACTACGTATGCCTCACTGTTTGTGATGACGGTCCGGGCATTAACCCCCATGACCAGGAACATATTTTTGAGCCCTTTTATACCAAAAAATTTATGGGCCACAGTGGTACCGGACTTGGCTTGACGATTGTGTGGAACACGGTACGGGATCATGGAGGCAAGGTTTTTGTCGACAGCACTGATAAAGGGACTGATTTTCGACTGTATTTTCCAGTTGCTGAGGAGGGGATTATTCCAGCCGAGAATGAGGCACCCGGGAAATTCACCAGCAATAATGAGCGTGTTCTGGTTGTGGACGACGAATCCCAACTGCGAGATCTTGCCAGGCAGATGTTAGGCGTCATGGGCTATGTTGTTGATTCGGTCAGTTCCGGTGAGTTGGCTGTGGAATTTGTGAAGGAAAATCCTGTTGATCTGCTTGTTATCGATATGCTGATGGAACCTGGTATGAACGGGCATCGAACCTATGAAGAGATACTGAAACTCTATCCTGGTCAAAAAGCGATCATCGCAAGTGGCTTCTCCAAGAGTGATGATGTCAGGGCAGCTCTTAGACTCGGGGCTGGAGGATTTATAAAAAAACCTTACTCAATGGCTCAGTTCGACCAAATGGTTAAGAAAGTATTGACCAGCTGATGCTGTCTACACAATACCAGCCATTCACTGGACCACACCGGGAAAGCCAGGGCAGAACTCTCTGCGGTACCAAAATACCAAATTTATCCATTAATGAACGAGGACGTTAAGGAATATTATTTATTGTTGAACAGTGTTGCAGGTTGCTCTCCTCTATCTGTTTGTGTGAAAAAAATCAACTTGACGTAAGCATTACCGGTGGTAGATTTTTAACAGCAAGAATTAGGGGGAAAGCAGGATTTGGCAGCAAAAGATCTTTATGGCTTATGGTGAGCAGTGATGCAGGTGTTGAGGTTGAGAAAATATGATTGAAATGAAGCCCATTGGGAATATCTACACGCCATTCAAGAAGCGGGAGGGCATGCCGATCCAGCCTGCCGGTGCCAGCGGTGTGAAGGGTAGGGTCGAAGTGTTTGAAGAATATTGTCCGGGGCTAAAGGATCTCGATGGATTCTCCCATATCATTCTGTTGTATCATTTCCATCGCAGCCAGGGTTTCAAACTGGAGACAGTGCCTTTTTTGGATACCGAAGCACGAGGCCTTTTTTCCACACGTGCTCCCAACCGTCCCAACTCCATAGGGCTTTCTATCGTTCAGTTGGAGAGAATCGAGGGCTGTGTCCTTCATGTTCAGAATATTGATATTCTGGATGGTACGCCACTTCTTGATATCAAACCCTATGTCCCTGAATTTGATGACCAGGTTGAGGTTCGGACAGGCTGGCTTGAACAGGCCAGGGGGGCCGTGTCCAGTAGGGAGTCAGATGGTAGATTTAAAGAGGATCAGCGAAACAAATAACCGGTGATGCGATTTTTAGCTGCAGAGTTGTAGCGGTCGTACATGGGATACCTCACGTTGACCGCAATGTGTAAGCATTGACTATGATTTTTTTTCATTGATGAGCTCTTTTAATGAGAAGATTTCTTTTTGCAGCATGGTGAATTGTTCATGGAAAGCCTCAAACTCGTGATGGGTGAACTGTTTGAGCTCTAACTTGTCTGTTTCGCGCGGATCATGCTGAGCGGTCTGCATGGCATCAACGATAATGCCGATGAACAGGTTCAGGACTGCAAAACTGGTAATGATAATAAAAGGAACGAAAAAAATCCAAGACAGGGGAAAAATCTCCATGGTGGGGCGGACGATCCCCATGGACCAACTTTCCAGTGTCATGATCTGAAAGAGAGTATAGAGAGAGGCCGAAACCGTACCAAACCACTCTTGCATCTGCGGATCCGGGTCTTTGCCGAACAGCGAGGTAGAGAGTACAGCACAGACGTAAAAGATCATAGTCAGGATCCCGCTCACCGAGAGCATACCTGGAATAGAGTGGAGTAGAGCCCCCACCACCCGTCGCATTTGTGGAACAACGGAGAGAAGACGAAAAACTCGCAGAATCCTGAGGGCGCGAAGGATGGAAAATGTTCCGACAGCAGGGAACCATGCGATGCCCACGATAAGAAAGTCAAAGATGTTCCAGCCCGATTTGAAGAAATCAAGGCGATAGGCATAGAACTTTAGTAAGAGCTCAAAGCTGAAGATACACAGGATGGTCTTATCTATAACATCGAGCAGGCCTCCATACTGCGAGACTACTTCACGATTCGTCTCAAGACCAAGAGTTACTGAGTTGATAATGATGAGTAAGGTGATAAACCTTACCACGCTTCGACCTTCAACAAAGGTAGAAATCCTGCTGCGTATGCCTTCGGGGGGCTGCGTATTGATGGGGAGAACCATTGGGTGTACTCTTTTCTGAAAGGATTTGTGCGTTTAATTGGTTTTTATATTTAAGGAATGTGTGTGTAATAACTCTATTATTACATCGAGTCAAGGTCTTCAAGCCAACCAGTATTTTCAGTCAGATGGCCCATTAGAATACGAGATGCTTCTTCAGGATGCTCTGGTCGAGAGTGGATTTGGCTCATTACTAAAAGATCATCCTTCCGTCCGCAGATCTCAATTTTACCGATGTCATGCCCCATGATGAACTTGAAACGCTTGGCGTATCCATCTAAGTGGCGCTTGGCTTTGGCCACAATATCCACGCCGCGTTTCAGGGGTAGCTGAAAGTGATGGCGAACACGCGCGACGGGTATGCACTGATACAGGTAGTAGGGGATTACTCCGATTCTGGTTAATCCGGTCATCAATTCTACAAGGTCCTCCACACTGTCGTTGATGCCCTTGAGGAACACGGCTTGAATGTTAACGGTGATACCGGCATCACGGATGCGCATTACAGCTTCCTTGGAGAGGCCTGTGATTTCCTTAACGTGGTTAAAGTGGGTCGGTATGTAGAGTTTTTTGTGCTCGTTAAAAGCACGCAGTACTTTGATTAACTCATCGTCTAAATAGCGCAGGGGGTACACCACAGGGTGCGGGTTCCGATACGAACATAGTTCACATGATCGATGTTCTTCAAGGCTTCCAGCATCTTGGCGATGACACTGGTGGGTAGCATCATGGGATCACCACCAGAAATAATCACATTGCTGATTTCCTTGTGATCGGCAATGTACTTGGCAGCATTCTGGAAGTTTTCGACGGTTTTGTCGTTGGGTAGGCCTACTATGCGCCTGCGGAAGCAGTGACTGATGCGTTCGCGTATCGGAAGTTCACGTTCTTTCACCCCTCAAGAGGGTACTGAAAAGAGTCCGGGGAGATCTGTATTCCATGCAGTATGAAATCGTTTCCAGTGAAACCATCGGTGGGGTTCCGGTCTACAAACATCCTGGCTCAGACAAGGAATGTCCCGCCTTGTCTGTGGGATACGCAACAAAGAAGGCAGACAGGAAATGAGGACTTACGGCGCCATGCTGAGCAATTGAAATGGTGAGAATACAGAAGTCAGCAGAAGCCATAGTAGCCAGGTAAGCGAGGAACGAGACTCCGAATGCCAAGGGTAATGCCTTGGACACGGTGAAGGGCTGAACTTTAAGGAGAGTAAAAGGCCGCCAATGGCTCTGGATATACATTGAATCCGAATGGAGGAGTAATGTCCAGGCGTTAATTGTCGAAACCAGCTCAGGTCTTACGTCCGGTTACGGCCCGACAACCTTAAGGAAACGCCCCGTGCGCGCCCTACAAGAAGTGCCCTTGGGGTAGAGCCGCATGCGGGGTGTTGTGGGGGCTGGGGGAGAAAATCCCCCGGCTACCCGATTAGCTGATTTTAAGATGTTAACTTAGTGTTAAACACCAGCATGCAATAATTTGGATGAAAAAGGTTTAACCGATTCCCAAGCATTTGAAGTATTTTCTGCTTTCCATAGATCATAATTCCTTTGAAGGTTTATCCAAAAGTTTGGAGAAGTATCAAAAGCACGAGATAATCTTAAGGCCATATCAGGAGTTATTGCACCATGACCATTAATGATTTTTGATAATGTTTTCCTTGAAATATTTAAGGTTGAGGCTAATTTCGTTATGGTGATGGAAAGAGGTTTTAAATAATCATCTTTTATGATTTCCCCTGGATGTGTTGGTTGTCGTGTCATTTTTCTCATGGTTGCCACCTCAATGATAATCGTCGTAATTTACGATGTATGCATCACCATCGATAAATTCGAAAAATACTCTCCAATTGCCAGAAACATTTACAGCATATTGTCCTTTCAAGTTGCCTGACAATTTATGCAAATTTGAACCTGGATAATTCATATCTCGGATTTCACTTGCAGCATTCAAACGATCAAGGATTTTTCCAAGTCTATTTGCATGCTCAGTTTTTATGCCTTTCTTTTTTCCAGAGTAGAAAAAATCTTCGAGTCCTTTATGTTTGAATGACTTGATCATATACCATATTGTAACCCTTGGGGTTCCAGCTGTCAATTGCTCTTTTGGTGGTATGGATTTTCGCAGCTAACGTTTGAGCCCAGGGGCCGCCGGGGATTTTCAGCACTGAGCTTTGATTTACCGGTGAAGTTGCCAGCAAGGCTGAATTTCGAAAAACCGCGCTGCCCGGCGGTCCCTTGCAGCGTGTTGTGTACGCCCGGCATGGGTGTGAACTAATGGGGTTAAAGTCCCCTGTAAGTGTTCCATGTAACGTTGTGAAACGTAACATAAATTACTAGCCGATGGCAGGTAAGCGCAGACTCCGAGGGCGTTACCGTGAGGTGGGATCTGAAGGAAGCCTAAGTGCAGGTAAGCGAGGAACGAGACTCCGAACGCCAAGGGTAATGCCTTGTACACGGTGAAGGGCTGAACTTTAAGGAGAGTAAAAGGCCGCCTATGGCTCTGGATATACGTTGAATCCGAATGGAGGAGTATGGTCCAGGCGTTAATTGGCGAAACCAGCTCAGGTTTTACGTCCGGTTACGGCCCGACAACCTTAAGGAAACGCCCCGTGCGCGCCCTACAAGAAGTGCCCTTGGGGTAGAGCCCCATGCGGGGTGTTGTGGGGGCTGGGGGAGAAAATCCCCCGGCTCTACCCGATTATGCGTTTTTATTGTTTTGTATTGGTTGATTATGCTATCCACCTAAAGGTAGCGCCTTGTTATATTATTGGATTTCATGTTGCTCAACATACCGTTGATATTTTTCCGTCTTATTGATTTCTCCAATTTCTTTGAGTTTAACTGAATAATTTGATAACAATCTGACTATGAATCTATTTGCTTGGCCAGATGATTTAACTTTTTTATCAAAGTCTAATAATCTTTCTAGGTATGGAATACCTTTTTCATAATCTTCTTTTTCGTAGTAGCTTTTGGCAATTTCTGCGACAGTGGCTTTTATAATACTTGGGTTAGCATTATTTATTGTTTCATCGAGTTCTAGTGATTTTTGAAGATTATCAATGGATGAATCAATTTTTCCGTTTAATCTTTCCATGCGTCCAAGGTTGAATAAAGCTTCAGCTTCCATTTCTGGCCCCAAGTTACCCATGTATACGTTACCAAGAGCACGCGAGTATGCTATTTCAGCCGTTTGGATATCATCCTGAATCAGTGACGCTTAAATTGGCAGAGCCACATTATGGCTGATGCCATCA
>CAYPEU010000040.1:7759-24107 GCA_964409855.1 uncultured Desulfocapsa sp. | reverse complement strand
GCCTTTTTCCCCAGATTTTCTTCCAGGAGCTGGATAAAATAGAGGAGGCGCTCCTTCTTATTGTTGCCAATATTATAGACCCGGTAAGGGCAGTAGGACGTTGCAGGATCCGGCTTTTCGCTGTCCCAGGAAAAATTCGGCTCTGCCGGCTGCTGAACAACCCTGGCAACCCCTTCCACGATATCATCGATAAAGGTAAAATCACGCTCCATGTTCCCATTATTAAAGACATCGATCGGTTCTCCGGCAAGGATGGCCTTGGCAAAGAGCATGGGAGCCATGTCTGGTCTGCCCCAGGGACCGTAGACGGTGAAGAAGCGTAGTCCTGTGCAGGGAAGACCAAAGAGGTGGCTGTAGGAGTGGGCCATGAGCTCATTGGACTTTTTCGAAGCTGCATAGAGAGAGATCGGATGGTTGACGTTATCATGCTCGGAGTAAGGCTGGTGCGTATTGGCTCCGTAGACCGAGCTGGACGAGGCATAGACGAAATGTTTCACTCCTGAGTGCCTGCAGCCCTCCAGGAGATTGGTAAAGCCGACGATATTGGTGTCGATGTAGGAGGCGGGGTTGATCAGGGAATAGCGGACACCGGGCTGGGCAGCGAGATTGACCACGGCATCAAAGCTATGCTCGGAAAAGAGTTTTTCCATGGCCCCGCGATCCGATATATCCAGTTTCAGATTCTGGAACCCATCACCGGATGCAAGGTGATCCAGGCGAGCCTGTTTCAGACTTACATCATAATAATCTGTGAGCGTGTCAATACCTGTGACCTCGCAGCCGCTTTGCCGGAGTTTCTTTGCCAGAAATGCCCCTATAAAACCGGCAGTCCCGGTCACCAATATCTTTTTCATCTGTTTATCAGTCATCAAAATCGCCTTCAGGTCCCTTATCTGTATCGAGCTCTGCTGCCCGTTGAATTATTTTTTCCTTTGTCCAGTCAGCAGGATCTTCTATACGATCCGCCTTGGCTCCCATGTCATATGAACCGGCCTTGAGAATGGCCTCCTTGGCCAGATCGGCAGAACCATCAGCGGAAAAGACATTGACAAGCATAGTATAGACAAATTCTTCCACCCGTCTGGCCATTCGCTCCCGGATCTCCAGAGGCTGCCCCAGGAGTCTGTTCTCAAAGGGCAGGTTCAGTTGTTTATAGCCGCCTCCTTTCCATCCCTTGTCCTCGGCATGGGCGACCATCTGTTCCCACATCTCTTCGGTAACGCCTTCCCCTTTGACCTTGATGAAGTTTCCGTGCTCATCGAGGATGGCATTCCCGTAATCATTCACTTCCAGTCCCCAGGAGACCATCTGCAGGGCTGTTGCCACATTGGCCTTGGTGGTGTTAGTCTCCCTGGCAATGGATCGCAGGCGTTCGGAGCTGTTGCCGGATGTTCCATGCTGGGCACCTGATGTTCCATAGGGTGATAAGGCCTTGTGGATTTCTCCGGTCAACGCCACCTGGATGCCCTGACCAGAGGCCTCAATGCCGTGGGTGGTTCCATTATTGAGAGCGATCCAGTCGGCACAGATCCCATGGGCATTCAGCCCCTTAATCAGGAACGAGGCATCGTCCACCGTGGACAGGCCTTGAGTACCCTTAATTTCGCCCACCTCGGTTTCCAGGCCGGCCCAGTCCGGTACACAGCTGTTCAGTTCCAGGTTAGCCAGAAGATTTTTATCATCGAGCATATGTGAGGCATCAATGGCAATGGAGGTAATCCCTGCGTCAAATATGGAGGGAATTTCCACCTTGGCAGGGCCCAAGTCGCTCTCCTGTTTGATCCCGTAATGATCGGCATGGATGGCAACCGGTATGGTGATCCCCATCTCGTTACAGAGGCTGTCCACAATCCTTGCCATATTCCAATAATTGACCCCGCAGTAAGCAGAGGCCCCGCCTTCTGAACGGGCAATCTCGATAATGAGGGCGGCATTGGCACGCTGAGCAGCCTGCAAGGCACCTCGAATGACAAAGTAGCTTCGCCCATTGGCTGCCATGGTCATGGCAGCGCCCTTGGCCAAAAGGGCGCGGTCAATAACCTTACCGCTGACCAGCAGGGCCTGGGAATGGGGAAAAAGTTTCCGAATATTTGGCGGACGACCGATCTCAAGAATCTTTGTATATTCTCCACTGTTACTCATACAGACCTCCGTTGGCTTGTTGTCATGGTAAGTTACCGCTCCTCTTTATACCGTATCAGAGGCAAGAAAGCCAGATTCAGCAAAAAAAGTTATTCATTCTTTTCGGGTAATTCCGAATCAGACTCCACCAGTCCCTGCTCCTGAAAACCGGCAAAGGTTTTTTTCCCGAAAAGGTATACCGCTACGACGCTGATCTCATAGAGGACCATAAGGGGTATGCCCATCATCAGTTGATTGACCACATCCGGAGTGGGGGTAAGGATGGCGGCAATGACAAAGTTGATAAGGATGGCATACTTTCGGTTACGATTGAGAAAAGGAACGGTTACAAGCCCCATTTTTGCCAGAAAGACCATGAGGATCGGCATCTCAAAGATAACACCAAAGGCAATGAGCAGTCGCAGCGCCAGAGAAAAATACTCGCTGACCGCTGGCAGAGAGGTAAGAAACTCGTTGGAATAGCCGACCAGGAAACGAAAGGCAGGAGGAAAAACGACAAAGTAGCCAAAGGCTGCCCCACCAAAGAAACAGAAGGTAGAAAGTACGGTAAACGGTACCAGTACGCGTTTCTCCTGCTTATAGAGGCCGGGGGCAATAAAGAGCCAGACCTGGTAGAAAATAACAGGACTGGCAAGGAGCAGACCGCAGACTAGGGCGAGCTTTAGATAAAAAAAAACCCTTCCTGGTATGAGGTGAAAATGAGTGAACCGCCATCGGGCAGCACATCAATCAAGGGTTTGAAAAACCAGGTACCGATGGGTTTAATAAAGGCGTAGGAAAGAGCAAAACCGACGATAATGGCAAGGCAAGATTTGATGAGACAGGTACGCAGCTCACGCAGATGTTCGGTAAGCGATTGGGAGTCAAACCCCTCTTTTTCCCCAATCATATTTTGCTGATTCTCACCTGTCTTTTCACTCATCTGTTTCTCCATTCACTTCGCTGTCAATTAGTTACCCATTCTTACCCTAATTCCCCTTTTCTGACAAGAAGAGAGTAGGCTGAAATGTTGCCCCTCTCTTTATCCCACTGATCAGGGGAAGAAAGAGAGGGGCTCAAAAACCAGGGACTGAACCCTTCCATGTTTGACTTAAGTCAAGGGATTGTGATTGAATTAAAAGTACATTCTTCTCTTAATCGATTGTTGTTTCCTGCCGAGAGGCGGCAGGAAACCATTATTATCCATTTTCACCCCAGGGAGGGAAAATGAATTCATTGAAAACAGTACTGGCCGTTGGTGCTTTTGCTCTGTTAACCACTGCAGCAAGTGCAGTGGTAGCAGATGATTGTATTGACTGTCACACCAAGATTTCCCCAGGCCAGGTTCAAGACTGGAAGGTCTCGAAACATGCTGAGGAAGGTGTGAGTTGTGACGCTTGTCACGGTGATGCTCATAGCAGCAAAGATGATTACCTGAAGGCGGTTCTGCCGTCTGAGCAGGTGTGTCAGGAATGCCATGAGGATCAGTTTGAGCAGTTCTCCCACGGCAAACATAATTTTGGCTGGACATCTATGAATGCCATTCCTGCCACCCATCTTGCTCCTGATGAATTGATGGAAGGCGGCGGTGGTTGCGGTGGTTGTCACAACATGGGCATCAAGACTGAGGCCCAGAAAAAAGAGCAGCGAGAAAAAGGCTATCGCTATCAGAACAACTCCTGTGACGAGTGTCATACCCGCCACACCTTTTCCAAGAAGGAGGCTTTAGATCCAAAAGCCTGTCAGCAATGCCACATGGGCTATGATCACCCGCAATGGGAGATGTGGTCAAGTTCCAAGCATGGTACACGTTACCTTGCTCAACAGGCCGGTAATCTTCCTGAAGGAGCTGCCGCCCCCAAATGTCAGGATTGCCATATGAAAGATGGTAATCATAATAACCACACAGCCTGGGGGTTCCTGGGTGTTCGTCTGCCGTTGCCAGAGGATCCGCAATGGAAGGCCGATCAAATCACCATCCTCAAGGCCCTTGCTGTCTTGAACCCGGAAACTGGTGAGCCTGGCCCTGTATATGATGCTGTTGCGGCTGTAGATCTGGCTCGCCTTGATAAGGAATCTTTTGATAAAGAGCGCAACAAGATGATCAGCATCTGTTCCGAATGCCATTCAGAGGCCTATGCCAAAGAACGCCTTGATTTAGGTGATTCCATGTTTCCAAAGCTGGATCGTATGATGGCCGATGCCATTGAGACGGTTGCTGCTCTGTATAAAGATGGACTCATTACAAAGCCGGCTGACTATCCGTTCAACTACCCCTTCCTGCTTACCTTCATGGAAACAGGCGGTGCTGAGGGACGCAAAGACTTTAATAAATTATCCTATATTGATCAGGTACTCCTGCAGATGTATATGAAACATCGTATGCGGGCCTATCAGGGCTTCTTTCATGTCAATCCTGACTATGCCTATTGGTATGGTTATGCTGAGATGACAAAAGATCTTGGTGAAATTAAAGAGTTGGCCAAGACCATGCGGGCAACCCATAAATAAATTCTGACCAGTGAACAAGGCAGTTTGCTACTGTCTGTTTTTCAAGACCTGGAATGTCTTCTCTAGCCATAGAGAAGATGCTCCAGGTCTTTTTTTGTCTATACAGATTTTAAAATATCTTGTACCAATAGAGAGTTATTATCCTGTACATTGACTGCGTTAACAGGCCAAACATCATGCCAAAAGAAAATCCTCTCTGGTTTGTCTATCTGCTCCGCTGCAGGGATCAAACCCTGTACACCGGCATTACCACCAACCTGGAACAGAGGACCCAGGAGCATAATCATTCCGACAAGGGGGCAAAATATACCCGTGGCCGCAGGCCGGTACAGCTGGTTTATTACGAACAACTTGCATCCCGCTCACTGGCGGCAAAAAGAGAATATCAAATCAAAGGGCTTACCCGCCCGCAAAAAGAACAACTCATCCAGAAATCTCTCCCCTCTTCATAAAAACAGCTCCCCAACCATTCTGGATTGGAAAAAATCAGGTTAATGCAGTACGTTAAAAATAACTGATAAATAAAGGGTGGATAAAGAAAGCGGGTGTTGCTCATCATCCAGCCCAAGACAGGACAAAAACCTTTTCCCTGCTTCAACAAACAATGACCTCAATCCTCGTTGTCGACGACGAACGCAGCATGCGCGATTTCCTCAAGATCCTCCTGGTCAAGGAAGGATACCAGGTGGAAACCGCCCCCGACGGTCCCCAGGCACTAGCATTGATCGAAGAACATCATTTCAATCTAGTCATCAGCGACATCCGCATGGACGGCATGAATGGTCTGGAGCTCTTAAACGCCATCAAAGAACGCACTCCTGGCCTACCTGTGGTTATGATTACGGCGTTCGCCTCACCTGACGATGCAGTTTTTGCCATGAAAAACGGGGCATTCGACTACATCAGCAAACCCTTTAATGTCGAGGAGATCAAATCGGTTATTAGCTCGGCAACATCAAAAAATGATCAGATGGCTGAGGCACGGTCTCTATCCGAAGCCTTTCCGGAAATCATTGGTGAAAGCCGGGAAATGATCAAGATTTTTGAAATGATCAAGCGTATTGCTCCAACACCTGCCAATGTCCTCATCTATGGGGAATCAGGAACGGGAAAGGAGTTGGTGGCTCAGGCCATTCATCAACACTCTGATGTTGCAGACAAGGATTTTGTTCCCATTACCTGCAGCGCCATTCCGGAGGAACTCATGGAAAGTGAGCTCTTCGGTCACGTCAAAGGGTCCTTTACCGGCGCCATCAATAACAAAGAGGGCTTATTCCAACTGGCCAATGACGGAACAGCCTTTCTTGATGAGATCGGTGAACTCACGCCCATCATCCAGACAAAACTGCTCCGTGTTCTCCAGGAACGTGAAATTAAACCGGTTGGCGGAACTCAGATCCAAAGCGTCAATGTTCGTATCATTGCTGCAACCAACAAGATCCTTGAAGAAGAGATCATGGCTGGTCGATTTCGTGAAGACCTGTTCTACCGTTTGGCCGTTGTCCCCCTCCGTGTTCCGCCCCTGCGTGAACGAAAAACTGATGTTCCTCTCCTTGTGAATTATTTCCTGAAAAAATATTCCAAAATCCTCAATAAAGAGGTGCAGGAGATCTCCTCCTATGCCATGGAAGTATTGATGAACTACGATTTTCCAGGCAATGTGCGTGAGCTCGAAAACATCATCGAACGTGGTGTGGCTCTTGAGTCCTCTACTATTATCCTGCCTGAGAGCCTCACCCTCTCCTCTTTCCGTTCCGGAAAACAAGAGACTGCCCCACAGCCCAATTCCCGCTTTCAAGCCGTTGCCAATGAAGAAGAGTTGTTTGAACGCGGACTGGAAGAGGTGATGACCGATCTGGAAAAACAACTTATCAACACGGCACTGGAAAAGAGTGATTACTCCAAGATGCGGGCAGCCGAACTGCTGGGTATCAGTTTTCGATCTCTGCGCTATAAGGTCAAAAAATATAATATAGGGTAAGAATTCAGCTGCTCAGGGTAGAGGCTTGAAGAATGAAGGAAAGTGAGACACGTTCCAACGGTGTGCTGACCTGTTCAAATTCCATAAAGAAGTCTATGTTACCCTCACTGCATTATTTTTTTGGCTTCATTCTTTCGCCTTCAGTCTATTCATCCTGTATTCACCTGAACAGTCCCCAAGAGAGGATAATTGATTATGTCGACACTTCCCGTCAATGAGCCGGTCGCTCCCCAGAGTACAGTCCAGCAGCTGCTGATCAATCAGCTCCTCTGGATGCTGTTCCTCCGTGTCATTGTCTATACCTTGATCCTGGGAGTGAGTTTCTACCTGCAAAGCGGTCAGTTCAATGTCATTGTACCGCCGTCCAACCTCCTTATCCTCTTTATCCTCCTCATCTACATCACCACCATCACCTCCAGTTTTTTCCTGTTGGGGACAGAAAAAGACCCCAGGCATTTCGGCCTGAACCAGAATCTTCTGGATACCGTATTTGTCTCTATCCTTCTCTACTATACCGGGGCCTCATCCTCGATTTTTTCTCCAATCTACTTTTTCCCCATCATCGCAGGCGGTCTTATTCTGCCGCGACTGGGCGGGCTCATTGCTGCAGGAGCAGCGACCCTGCAATATGGTCTGGTGCTGACCCTGGAATATCACCATATCTTCCCAGAATTTCTTCATATTCCCCACTTTGACAATACGCAAGATGCCCTCACCAGCATCAACCTCTTTGCTGTCTACGGACTCACCTTTTTTCTTGCTGCCATTATCAGCAGCCTTTTTTCCGGACGACTGCGAAAGACAGAGGATGCCCTTTCTGATTCCGTTCGCAACTTTGATCAACTCAGCCTGCTCTACAAACAGATTTTCGATGACATTGCCACCGGGATCATCACCACAAACGACACAAATCGAATAACCTCCATCAACAATGCAGCCGGCCGGATTATCGGATATAGTCCGGAAGAACTGTTAGGGGAAAATTTTCACGTGGTATTCCCGGAAGTCGACCTTACGACCAAGGGTTCCCGTCACTCTGCAGGAGTACAACGAAAAAATGGGGATCAGATACGGATAGGTTATTCCTACGCCCAACTGCAGCAGAACCTGGAGCGAGATGACAGACCGGACAACGACAAAACTATCTGTGAAAATTGCAAGGTAATAACCATTCAGGATATCAGCGAGGTTGAACGGCTTGAACAACAGATGCAGCAGGCGGAAAAGCTGGCAGCCATCGGTCGTATGAGTGCCGGCATTGCCCATGATTTCAGAAATCCACTCACTGCCATCTCCGGATCTGCTCAGGTGCTGGCCAAGGAACTCAGCCTGACACCCTCACCGCAGCAGCAGATAAACTCGGAACTGGTCAAGATCATCCTCCGAGAGTCCAGTCGCCTGTCCAATACCATCTCAGATTTTCTCAAATTTGCCAAGCCGGAACACGCTGAGAGAGAATGGTTTTCTTTTAAACGCTGCTTAGGAGAAGTGATAGAGGTGGCCCAGGCAGACCCTGCCTGGCCCACCAGTTGCACCCTTGAAATAAGGACCGAAGAAACTTTCGATGTTTGGGCAGATCAGTACCAACTCTTTACCCTCCTCAACCATCTTTTACAAAACGGGATAGCCTTCTGTCCCAACGGTGAAGAAAAAATTCGGATCGAGACAAAAGAGCAAAAAAAGAGTGGCCAGGGGGAGGGGTTCCTGCTTTCCGTTGAAGACAATGGGCCGGGGATTGCTCCGGGAAAAGAAGAAAAAATATTTGAGCCTTTTTATACTAGGCGGGTGGATGGAACAGGGCTGGGATTGGCCATTGTTAAACAGATTGTTGAAGGGCATCAGGGCAGTATCGAGGTGGGACGCTCAACCCTTGGAGGAGCCAGGTTCACGATCTACTTTCCTCTTCCATAATCAGGAAAAGGAGAAGATGAACGTTGAAGGTCCAACGCTGAACATCACATAAAAGACAGTATGTTGAATGGTAAAGGGCTCATTGCTTCCTCGCCCGTAACATCCGATGTTCGATGTTCAGCCCTTCTTTGCTCCCCCTTTATTCTTTCTCTTTCCAGACCGTGGCTCCCAGTCCGGTAAGCTTTTCCACCATCCTCTCATAGCCCCGTTCCAGGTGATAGATTCGGGAAATCTCGGTCCGTCCCTGGGCAGCAAGTCCGGCAATGACCAGGGAGGAGCTGGCCCGCAGATCTGTGGCCATGACTTGGGCTCCAGTGAGCATATCCCCATCTAAGCCCTTGATCATAGCAGATCGGCCATCTATTTGAATATCAGCCCCCATACGCTGTAGTTCTGCCACATGCATGAATCTGTTTTCAAAAATGGTCTCATGGATAACGGAGACGCCGGAGCTGAGTGCCATAAGGGCCATGAACTGGGCCTGGAGATCTGTGGGGTAGCCGGGATAGGGCATGGTGGTCACATCCACCGGTCGGATTCTGTTCTTGCCCTTTGCAGGAGCTGAAATATGGATGGAATCGTCTCCGGTCGACACCTCAACTCCAGACAGGCGCAACTTATCGAGAAGCGAAGGTAGGTGCTTGGGATTGCATCCGCTGATCACTGCGTCCCCTCCTGCTGCGGCAACTGCTATCCCATAGGTGCCGGCCTCGATCCGGTCGGGAATGATACGGCTCTCACCTGCAGTGAGTTTCTCTACCCCATGAATAGTGAGACAATCGCTGTCTCGGCCCTCGATTGCAGCACCCATTCCAGTGAGCATATCGATCAGGTTGCCAATCTCCGGCTCCCGTGCTGCATTTTTTATAACCGTTGTTCCCTTGGCCAGGGCTGCTGCCATAAGCAGATTCTCGGTACCGGTGACCGATGGGATATCAAAATAGACAGCTCCCCCATGCATGCGCCCGTCAATCTGAGCATCTACATATCCATGTTCCAACTCGCAGTTGACTCCAAGCTGCTCAAAGCCCATGAGATGAAAATTGATGGGCCGGGCTCCTATGGCACAGCCGCCAGGCATGGAGACCTTGGCCCGACCAAGCCTGGCCAGAAGCGGACCAAGGACAAGGACAGAGGCCCGCATGGTTTTAACCAGGTCATAGGAGGCCTCGGAATAGCGAAGCCCGCTGCCGTCGATGCGAAGCGTGCTTCCCTGCCTTTTCCAGGTAAGTCCAAGAGATTCAAGAAGGTGAAGAATTGTCCTGGTATCACGAAGATCCGGTACATTGTGCAGGACATGGACTCCTGGTGCGAGCAACGTGGCGGCAATGAGCGGGAGCGCTGCATTTTTAGCACCACTGATCCGAACCTCACCGGAAAGGGGTTTTCCCCCCTCTATGACTAATTTTTCCATACGCTTGCCGCCTCAAGAATGATAGTGTGGACTCTTGTTGATTCAGCCCTTATTCTTACAATGAAAAATCCGATCATGCCCACCATAATCCTTATTGATTTCCACCACTGAAAATGGATTTTCTCTTCCCTCTTCCGGACTGAACAGGGCAAGGAGTTCTGCGCCCTGATCAGCACCAATCTCCATGAAAAGCTCTGCACCGGGTAAAAGACGTGAGGGAAGGTCCTCCCTCATTTTTCTGATAACCTCAAGTCCCCTTTCCCCCCCGTTCAGGGCAAGACGAGGTTCATACCAATCGACTTCCGGTTGCAATCCCTGCTCCAAGGCCTCTTCACTGATATACGGAGGATTAGAAAGGACTAAGGAAAAAACCGGCCTGGGAACTATGGCAGAAAAGAGATCTGCCTGGACAAAGGAGATAAGGTGGGCAACTCCGTGTCTCCTGGCATTTTTCTGTGCCAGCTGAAGGGCAGCAAAAGAGAGATCAACAGCCACCACCGGCCGGCCGAGCTCCAGCGCCAGAACCACGGCAATCACACCACTGCCGCAGCAGAGATCCAGGAGAAGACCGCTCTCTCCAGTCTTTTTCCTGAAAACCGCCAGCCCTTGCTCCACAAGAAGCTCTGTTTCAGGCCTGGGAATCAGGACCTCAGGTCCAACGACAAAATCCAATGACCAGAACTCCTGCTCTTTTGCTATATAGGCAAGGGGTTCCCGCTGTTCTCTTCGATGCAGCAGTTCCAGGAAGCGTTCTTCGCTCTCCTTTTCAACATCAACGTCTGCCATCAGGTAGAGACCAATCCGGGATTTTGCAAGACAGTGACCTAGAAGTAATTCAGCATCAAGCTGGGCACCTTCAACTCCGGCACGTTCCAGTCTGGAACTGGCAAGCTGAATCAGGTCGCGAACATGCATCAGTTTACTGGAGCTGTTTTAATTTCTCTTCCTGATCATGGGTGATAAGCGGTATGATAACCTCATCGAGTTTACCAGCCATGATAGCCTCAAGCTTATAGAGAGTCAGGTTAATTCTATGGTCCGTCATTCGCCCTTGGGGAAAATTATAGGTCCGAATCCGTTCACTGCGGTCTCCGCTTCCAACCTGGCTTTTTCTGTCCTGGGAAATTTTATCGTGGTGTTCCTGCTCCATCTTATCCAAGAGACGGGCTCGAAGAACGGTGAGGGCCTTGGCCTTGTTTTTGTGCTGAGATTTCTCATCCTGGCAGGTCACCACCAGGCCGGTGGGAAGATGTGTTATCCGTACTGCGGAATCCGTGGTATTGACAGACTGACCACCTGGACCTGAGGCACGATAGACATCAAACTTGAGTTCATGCATATCGATATTCAACTCTACCTCGTCCGCTTCAGGGAGAATGGCCACAGTGACAGCCGATGTGTGGATGCGTCCCTGGGTCTCTGTTTCCGGAACCCGCTGCACACGATGCACACCACTTTCGTATTTGAGGCGGGAATAAACAGCATCGCCTCGTATCAAGGCAATGATCTCTTTAAAACCACCAATCCCCAACGGACTGGAACTCATTACCTCTACCTTCCACCCAAGAGACTCAGCATAACGGGAGTACATACGATAGAGATCGGCAACAAAGAGAGCTGCCTCGTCACCTCCGGTTCCGGCCCTGATCTCAAGGAAGGTATTCCGTTCATCGTTTGGATCTTTTGGCAGGAGCAGCAGCTTGATCTCCTGTTCAATTTTCTTTTCTTCTGCAAGCAGTTCCTCAATCTCTTCACGCGCCAGATCCAGGAGTTCCTGATCTTCATCTCCTGCCTGCAGCAGATCACGATTCTCCAGGAGATCAGCAAGGACTCTGTCCTGTATCTCGTAGAGATCTTGAAGCTTTAACAGATGGGCATGTTCCTGAGCAACCTTCTGATACCCTTTTTGATCAGCTATCAGAGAAGGATCGGAGAGCCTCCCCTCAAGGTGAGAGATCTTTTCATCAAGATCAGCAAGTTTATCGATCATAGATCTATTCCGCAACAACGAAGGGGGGTAAAACAGAAATGATCCACGACCAGCATCACCGGTTGTGGATCATTCACAGAACAGCAGAGGAAGGGACTGTCATGGGCAGGACAGTCATTCATCTTATTATTTGTTTTCGAAATGTTTGGCGTAACGTTTTTTGAATTTCTCGATCCGCCCGGCAGTATCAATCAATTTCTGTTTTCCGGTGAAAAAGGGATGGCAGGCAGAACAGATCTCCACAGTCATCTCGCTGTCAACAGATCCCAGCTCAATCTCGTTACCGCAACCACAAACAGCTTTAATTTTATGATATTCAGGGTGTATATCGTTTCTCATGATCTTTATTCCTTTTAAAAAAGTGACTCATTCAGTTCACATTCTTCTGTAAGCATTTGCAAAGAAGAAGATTATAATAGACCGACCAGGAATTTCAACAAAAAACAGAGAGCATAACCAGGCCGCCGCGAACTCCACCACTATAATGAAGCAGCTGAAGTCTTTTTTTACACCGCTATCAACTGTTCATAGAGTCATAGAAATCTTCATTGGTCTTCTGATGCTTCATTTTATCAAGGAGGAACTCCATACCATTGGCTGGATTCATGGAGGCAAGCAGCTTGCGGAGTATCCAGACACGATTGAGAACTTCGGGTTTAATTAGCAGATCTTCTTTACGGGTTCCGGAACGCTTGACATCTATGGCTGGATAAATACGCCTGTCTGCCATTTTCCGATCAAGAACCACCTCCATATTACCTGTTCCCTTGAACTCCTCAAATATTACTTCATCCATGCGACTGCCGGTATCTATCAGGGCAGAGGCAAGAATGGTCAAGCTTCCTCCCTCCTCAATATTTCTTGCGGCCCCAAAAAATCGTTTGGGTCTAAACAGAGCATTGGCCTCGACTCCACCGGATAGAATTTTACCGCTGGATGGAGTCACGGTGTTGTAGGCCCTGGCCAGGCGGGTGATACTGTCTAACAAAATAACCACGTCTCTTTTATGTTCCACCAGCCGTTTTGCCTTCTCAATAACCATCTCTGCAACCTGGATATGACGCTGGGGAGGTTCGTCAAAAGTGGAACTGACCACCTCGGCAGCCTTAACAGTACGCTGCATTTCAGTGACCTCTTCCGGCCGCTCGTCAATGAGCAGGACAATGAGATAAACCTCTTTGTGATTACGAACAATGGAGTTGGCAATTTTCTGGATAAGAACAGTCTTTCCTGTTCTGGGAGGGGCCACGATCAACCCCCTCTGTCCCTTACCAATGGGACACATCATATCAACAAGACGCATGGAATAATTGTCTGGCTGCCACTCCAAATTCAATTTCTCATCGGGATGCAGTGGGGTAAGATTTGAAAAAACAGTCTTCTTTTTAGTAGCTTCGGGAGGATCGTAGTTGATAGCCTCCACCTTGAGGAGGGCAAAATAACGTTCCCCCTCTTTAGGTGACCTGACCAACCCCTCGACGGTATCACCGGTTCTCAACCCCAGACGGCGTATCTGGGAGGGAGAAACATAGATATCATCTGGCCCCGGGAGATAATTGTAATCCGGTGCTCTCAAAAAACCAAAACCGTCAGGCAGGATCTCCAGTACACCGCTTCCCCGCATCTTTCCATCATCGTCTGTCTGAGCCTTGAGGATGGCAAAAATAAGTTCCTGCTTGCGCAAGGTATTGACGCCTTCCACCTTAAGCTTACGTCCAAGCTTAACGAGATCGGCAATTTTTTTGAGTTTTAATTCAGCCAGATTCATTAATTCTGTCTCCTTTAAAAGGCTGTTGGCATGGCAACGTGTATATGTAGAATATTCTATAGCTCTTTGTCAGGAGTGACGACGAGCCGTTATAAGGTTATTGGATTAGATCGAATTGCTTTCTTTCAGCTGACTATTGCCAATAATTTCCTTCAGGCTGCATTGATCAAACAACACAACATGAACGAGAGAGTTCCAAACATTGAATGTTTTGACAGTGGGTTACTAAACGATAGGAAATGAATGGGAATGATTATATAGTGGAGAGAAATCCGGACAGGTCTTTAGACCTCTTCATTTACTTGTTGACCCAGCTCAAATATGAACTGAAATATCATTACAATAGATATGTTATATTCTTTACTTGATTAGAAGGTAAGGAAGGGATAGCAATTCAAATCTTCAAGTATACTACGAACTCCCCCAAAACCTGTCAAGAGTTTTTCATCTTCCCCTTCCTTTCCTTGACAAGAGAGTACCGGCTTGCAGCCTTTCGGAAAGCTGATTGAGTTGCTGCATCGTTTCAGCAAAGGATGCAGAGTTGTCGATCACAGAGTCAGCAAGCCTGACCTTTTGCTCAATGGGCATCTGAGAGGAAAGGGCCAGTTTCGCATCTGCTTCAGAAACCAAATCACGCAGCATGACCCGCCTGACACAGGTCTCTTCATTGGCAAAGACAAGCAGAGTCAAATCGAAATCGGCCTGCCATCCTTTTTCAAAAAGCAGAGGAACTTCGGCCAGCAGGATACGCTGCTCTTCATGAGCCTTTTGGGCGGCTGCCTGTAACTCCTCTCTGACCAGCGGGTGCAGAATCTGATCCAGCTGCCTGCGAAGGGAATCCTGGGCAAAAAGGGCTTTCCGCAATTTCGGTCTGTCGATTTGCCCATCACTCAAAAAAAATTCGCTGCCAAAAGCGGAACGCACCTCTTTCCAGCCTCTTCCATTTACCACAAGTAAATCACGACAAAGGGTGTCAGCACTGATTATTGAGGCTGACAACAGATGAGCAAGGGCTTTGCAGACACGACTTTTCCCTGAACCTATGGTTCCTGTGACTCCAATATTCATGTCAGAGGACCAATCTCTTCATAGCCCTGTTTGCGCAGGGCGGCCACAGCTTCCTGAAAATCAGACCAGAGCGGGGCGGCCAGCTCAAGCCTCTTCCCTGTAATCGGATGCAGCAGGCTTAATTTATGGGCATGCAGCATCTGCCTGGGAAAGCTTTGGTTGCCTCCCCCGCCGCCATAGACCTTATCGCCTGCCACCGGATGTCCCAGGGAGGCCATATGGACACGTATCTGATGGGTCCTTCCTGTTTCTATCCGAACTTGAACCAAGCTGTAGCCAGCGTCATACTCTTCCACAACCTGCCAGCTGCTTGCTGCATAACGGCCTTTTCTCTCACAGATCGCCATTTTCTGTCTATGAACGGGGTGCCTGCCGATGGGGGCGACGATACGTCCTTTTTTCCGATCGAAGAACCCACGCACCAGTGCCAGGTACTCCTTTTCCACGTTCCTTTCTTTAAAGGCCTGCGTCAGGAGCCGGTGGCAGGAGTCTGTTTTAGCCACCACCATGATTCCAGAGGTATCCTTATCCAATCGATGCACAATCCCAGGTCGCATCTCATCTCCGACACCAGCAATGGAGAGACAATGATGAAGCAGACCGTTTACCAGCGTACCGGAAGGATTACCACTTGCGGGATGCACCACCACCCCGGGTGGTTTGGAAAGAAGCAGAAGTGAATCATCCTCGAAAAGGATATCAAAAGGAACTTCCTGGGCAATCAATTCAAGCGGGGCCGGCTGGAAGAGGGTACCCTTCACCCTCTCCCCTGCTTTCATCCGATAGCTGCTTTTCTTTTTCTCTCCGTCGACAAGAAGCAGGCCCAGTCGTATGGATTGAATGAGAAGAGCTCGTGAGGTATCCGGCACAATTTGCACCAGAAAATGATCAAACCTGCTTCCCGCCTGTTCTGGGGACACCTGCAGGTCAATCCCTGCAGGGGATGGTGCAACAGGAGGAGGGGCTGAAGGATGAGTGGTCATGACATGGTGCCATGCTGTCATGCAGAGAGCTGCCCATGCAAACCAGCAAGAGCAGCAATGAATTAGTTGAACATATCTTCTATCAGGGCAGTTGTCTTGCCCTCGTCAACATTTCTGGCCAGCGAAATTTCTTTGACCAGCAGACTTTTGGCTGTATCCATCATCTTTCTCTCGCCATAGGAAAGATCTTTGTCAACACTCAGCAAAAACAGGTCACGAAGAACGGCAGCAACTTCATGGATGGACCCTGTCTTGATTTTTTCCATGTACTCCCGGTATCGACGATTCCAAGTCTGGGTACCGATTTCGGAATCACGATCTCGTAAGATATCAAGGACCTGCTCCACTTCTTTTTTGCTGATAATGGCACGCAGTCCGACATTGTCACTGCTGGCTGTGGGAATCATAATTTTCATGTCATTGTCCAAAATTTTCATGACATAAAAAGACTGATCTATTCCTGCAATGGTCTGAGATTCTATTGATTCAATAACCCCTACACCATGGGCCGGGTAGACGGCCATATCGCCCTCTGCAAACACAGTATCCTCCTGGAAAAACAGATATCCGGATTCGGGCATACACCCTCATGGGGACAGTA
>CAYPEU010000040.1:0-7659 GCA_964409855.1 uncultured Desulfocapsa sp. | reverse complement strand
TCCTCCTGGAAAAACAGATATCCGGATTCGGGCATACACCCTCATGGGGACAGTAGAACTACAATAAACACTGGGGTAAACGACAATTGACGAACTCTCTGCCGGTGAAAGCCGTGCACCTGGAAACCAAAACACACAAACAATATCAATTAGATACAGGAGGCTTCAACGCATAGCAGATGAGAACGCAACTGGACAGATGGACCTCTTCCATCTCAATCAACTATTGATTATACCATACTTTTCCTTATCGCGCCTTTAAAAAAGCATAAGCAGACTGGGATGTTGTCGGAGCTCACTTGACTCCGTTGAGAATGTTCATAGCCTGCTGGCTTCCTGATTTGACAAAGGTCTCTATACCATCAACGAGCAGCGGCATCCTCTCCTGCAGCAACTCTCTTTCCTCTCCGGAAAATTGAGCCAGCACATATCGTTCCACCGGCATCTCTGCATGCACACCGTTCTGCCCGGGTTTGCCAATGCCGTACTTCAGTCTAAAAAACTCCTTGGTACCCAGGCATTGGATAAGGGAACGAATACCGTTGTGCCCTCCGGGTCCACCGCCCCTGACCAGCTTGAGACGTCCACAATGCATATCCAGATCATCGTGAATAACGAGGACATGGTCGGGAGTGATCTTGAAGAAATCAACAAAACGGGCCACAGCTTTCCCGGAAAGGTTCATAAAGGTCTGCGGTTTTACCAGATACACGCGAGCCCCCCAGAGTGATGCGCGGCAGAACAGACTCTCCCATTTACCAGAGTCTATACTCAGACCGGACCGCTGTGCCAGTTCGTCTACAATGAGAAAGCCGACGTTGTGCCTTGTTGCCTCATAATTTGGACCGGGATTGCCAAGGCCAACAATAAGAAAGGTCTCTTCAACCACTTTTCCCTCCAAAAAAAAAGTCCGGTAGAGGTCACCCCCCTTCCGGACTAAAAAAACAAACCTTTTCTTGTATCAGGCTTCAGGTGTGCTCTCCTCGGTCTCGGGCGCGGCAACCTCCTCGGCAACCTCCTCGGTATATTCAACTTCTTCACCGGGAACAATTACCTCCACACAGAGAGTGGAAGCATCAGCAGTCATACTCACCTTCTCTGGAAACTGCAGATCGGAGAAGAGAAGTGAATCACCGATATCGAGATCTGAGACATCAACTTTTACAACCTCAGGAATGTCAAGGGGTGTTCCATCAACCTCAACAGCACCTTTACGAATCACCAGCTCACCACCAAGATCCGTACCTTTGGCCTTCCCAATCATCTCCAGAGGAACAGAAAAACGTCTGGGCGCAGCCAGATCAATTTCATAGAAATCGGCATGAATCAAGGTGTCGTGCACAGGATCAGTCTGGATTTCCTTCACCAGCACATGACGTGTATCACCGCCATCAACGGAGAGATTGACCACGGCATTCTTACGACTGATCTGGAACAGACCCTTCAGAAAAGAAGTCGTCTCAAGCTGCAGGGCTGTGACCTCCTTGTCGTGGCCATATAAAACCGCTGGTGTATTCCCGCTCACGCGCAAACGGCGCATGGCACCTTTACCAAAACTATCTCTTGTTGAAGCAGACATGTCTACTTGAAGCATACGTTCCTCCTTATCTTGATTCCGCAGTCTCAAGTGTAGCTACGGTCAAGTTTTCTCTCAGTATTTTTATAAACTCTCATGAGTTCTTGATTTTTCCCACTCACCCGTTACACAAACAGTGAACTGATGGATCCTTCAGTATGAATACAGTCAATGGCCTGGGCCAGCAACTGAGACACGGACAGCACCTTAATTTTATCACACTGCAAAGCCTCCCCGCGCAAGGGAATGGAGTTGGTGACCACCAGTGATTTAATCTTCGATTTTGTCAGCCGCTCCACGGCCGGACCGGAAAGTACCGGGTGCGAACAACAGGCATGAACTTCATTTGCTCCGTGTTCCATAAGAGTTGCAGCCCCATTGCACAGAGTACCGGCTGTATCCACCATATCATCCAGAAGGATGGCTGTCTTGCCCTTCACATCACCGATGACATGCATGGCCTCACTCTCATTCGGCCTATCCCGACGCTTATCAATGATGGCAAGCCCGGCATCAAGCCGCTTGGCAAAGGCACGAGTCCTTTCCACACCGCCCGCATCAGGAGAGACCATAACCACGTTGCTAAATTTATCTTTTATATAGTCAAGGATAACCGGAGCTGCGTAGAGGTGATCCACGGGAATATTAAAAAATCCCTGAATCTGACCTGCATGGAGATCCATGCTCAACACCCTTCGTACGCCAACAGCCATGAACATTTCTGCAACAACCTTGGCAGAAATAGGCACCCGTGGGGCGACCTTCCGATCCTGCCTGGCATAGCCGTAATAAGGAACAACAGCGGTAATCCTCCTGGCTGATGCACGCCTGAGGGCATCTACCATGATCACCAGTTCCATGAGATTGTCATTGACAGGGGTACAGGTGGGTTGAACGACGAAAACATCTGTGCCACGAACATTTTCTTTTATCTCAACAAAAATCTCTCCATCGCTGAATTGCCTGACATCAGCCTCAGAGAGCGGAATACGCAGATAATCAGCAATCTCCTGAGCCATTGCAGGATTGGCATTTCCGGAAAAGACCTTGATAGCATTTGGCATAATCTGTTCTCAGTAAGGTTTTACTACTTTTTCTGTTTCTAATAATGGCTGGGGCGGGAGGGTTCGAACCTCCGAATGCCGGGATCAAAACCCGGTGCGTTAAGCCGCTTCGCCACGCCCCAGTGCAGGTCTTGTTACAAAGACCCCTTGTCCATACTTCTTGGTCAACTCGTCACCACAACGGCGTAAATCTTCGAGTGCGGCAACAGGAGAATCCGGAAAAATCCCGAAAACCGTAGGCCCGCTCCCGGACATCAAGGCACCCGATGCACCGTTGTCCAACAAAAAATTTTTTATAGCTGCAAGCTCAGGATAACGGTCGATGGTCACCTTTTCCAGATCATTAAACAACGGATAGGGGGAACCGCTTAAGTTATCATTTTTACGAGAATCGCACAGATTAGAATCTTTATCTGCCCTTGTCAATGTAAAATTTTTATACACCCATGCAGTCGACACAGAAAATCCCGGATTGACAAGGAGAAGTGAACAATCACAAAGTGGAGGAACGGGAATCATTCTGTCACCGATACCGGTTGCGCGGACAGCATCATGGGAAACAACAAAAAAAGGGACATCCGCACCAAGGGAACGACCTATGTCCAACAGGGCATCCTCAGACAATTGAGTGCGCAGGAGTTGGTTGAGCCCAGTGAGAACTGCCCCGGCATCACTGCTGCCGCCACCCAGTCCTGCAGCCACTGGAATATGTTTTTCCAAGACAATGGTGACGCCACAATCTGCTGTCCTGTTGCTTGCCTGAAGAAAAGCTGCTGCAGCCTTCCACACCAAATTAGAGTCATTTTCAGGAAGATCTGCCCCCACACAGGAGAGACGAATGCCAGGCTGCTTGGAGCACCTGAGCCTGATGGTATCGGCAAGCGTTATCTTCTGCATCACCGAATCAAGATCGTGATAGCCATCAGAGCGTTTGCCAAGAATACGCAGATTAAGGTTTACCTTGGCAGGTGCCTGGACAACAAGCTCTGCTCCGCCTGCCTCCTCCATCTCAAGAAGAGTGTTCTGCAGGCGCGTTGTCCTGTACACTCTGGACAAAACGCATCTTCACATCATAGACGATGTTTTTCAACATTTCTGCCTCCTCAGGATCCAGGTTCCCTTTGGTCTTTTCCTGTAATAAAACCAGGGTATCAATGGCATGACGAGCCAGAGAGAAATCAATAACTTTTTTTCCGGTTGCAGGATCTGCAATTTCTCCCAGGTGATACAGGGCAGAAGTGTTTAAGGACATAATAAAAGCCGCGAATGTGACCTCGGGCATCACGCATTTGCCGTGTTGATCAGGAACTTTGCCCTCTCCACAGGGACATCCCTGTTCAAATTCAGTACCCATATCTCCTCTCCTCCTCATAAGAAAATCGTAACAGTTCACCGGGGAGAACTCCTCTTTTGGTCACCCCTCGCCACTGTAAGAGTCCATCAGTACAAAAACCGGGACAGCATGCGGTTGCCCCGGTTTTCATATTCCCTCGTCCCTGTTCAGAAATATCCTTTTTCAGACTCCAAGATCCAGGACCAATGCATCATCGATATTGTCCAGGCCTTTGACTTCTGCCAGGAGCTCCTTGGAAATCAGCGTATCTGTGCTGAGCAGGATAATATTCTGCTCACTGGCCTCTTCCCGGCCCACTGTCATGCGTGAAATATTCACAGCAGACCTGCCCAGGGTGCTGCCAAGATCACCGATAACACCAGGCACGTCATTATTGTAAACGAGAAGCATGGGACCAGCAGGCAGAGCCTCAAGGCGGAAGGTATTGAGACGGACCAGACGCGGTTCGTTCTTGCCAAAAACAGTTCCCACCAGCACATTTTCACCTTCATTGGTCTTGACCTTGATCCTGAGCACATTGACAAAATCATGGGAACGGTCAGACTTGGACTCCACCACCCGGATACCTCGATCCTTGGCAATGACCGGAGCATTAACGTAGTTTACGGCATCCTGGAGGATGGGCGTGAACAGACCTTTCAAAAAGGCAACGGTAATGGGGCTGGTATTCAGCTCAGCCAGTTGACCGCTGTATTCGATGTCCACTTCCTGTACTCCGCCTTTGGCGATCTGCATGTGTAGAGAGCCAAGTTTCTCACCCAGGCCGATATAAGGACCTACCTGAGCCAGAACATCATCGCTCACGGAAGGTACGTTTACTGCATTGGTAACCACGCCCTTGTTCAGGTAATCAGCAACCTGCTCGGCAATGGCCAGGGCCACATTTTCCTGGGCTTCACTGGTGGAGGCACCAAGATGGGGCGTGCAGATAAAATTTTTCATTGCCAGCAGGGGGCAGTTTTCCTGAGTGGTGGGCTCCTTGGCAAAGACATCAAGGGCCGCACCTGCAATCTCTCCTTCCTTCAAGGCATGGTACAGCGCCTCTTCGTCACAGACTCCGCCCCGGGCACAGTCAATGAACATGGCGTCATTTTTCATATTCTTGAAAAATTCTGTGGAAAGAACCTTATTCGTCTCTTTGGTCAAGGGAACATGGACGGTGATGTAATCGGAACGTTTGGCCAGTTCCTCGATGCTCACCAGTTCCACACCAAGCTTTTCCACAAGTTCTTTGGGCATATGAGGATCAAAGGCGATGGTCTTCATCTTCAATCCCTGGGCGCGGTTGGCAGCAATGGCTCCAATACGACCAATACCGAAGATTCCCAAGGTCTTGCCAGTGAGCTCACGGCCCATGAAACTCTTTTTCTCCCACTTTCCTTCCTTCATGGAGGCAGTGGCCTGCGGGATGTTCCGGGACAGGGACATCATCATGCCAATGGCATGCTCGGCAGCAGTGGTGGCATTGCCGTCAGGGGCATTCATGACCACGATGCCCTTCTGACTGGCAGCAGGAATGTCCACATTATCAAGACCTATACCTGCCCGGCCCACGACCTTCAGATTCTCGGCAGCATCAATGATCTCCTGGGTGACCTTGGTGGCACTGCGGATGACCAGGCCGTCATAGTCACCGATAATTTTTTTCAACTCTTCCGGGGGCAAACCGGTATTGATATCAACCTCAAGGCCGGCATCGGCCAAGATCTTGGCACCTGCCGGAGACAGGTTGTCACTGATAAGTACTTTCATTTTAGCTCCTTCTCCTGCTTCTATTGTATGAGCGTCCCTTCTTCAAAGGACACCAATCGTACCTCGCTCCAGCTGCAGTCAACACCGCCTCCATGTCTGTGCGGACAACTTCCCCAAAGAACAGGACAAAGCTGAAAGAGACAACTATACAGGGTTCAACTCAAGAGAACAACAAAAAATAGTTGGCAATCATTCCCCTTTCCATGTCCATCTAT
Source organism: uncultured Desulfocapsa sp. (assembly GCA_964409855.1). Classification (GTDB taxonomy): domain Bacteria; phylum Desulfobacterota; class Desulfobulbia; order Desulfobulbales; family Desulfocapsaceae; genus Desulfocapsa. The sequence goes on along the minus strand of CAYPEU010000040.1, from coordinate 1,698 downwards.
TCCCTTTTCAACTGTCAATTGTTATTGAACAATCTCCTTGAAAACGATATAGATCATACCTAATATGAAGGTCTTCGACCTTGCAACTTATCATTTTCCACCATTCACATAAGGTTTTCCATGACTGAAACACGTTTACGATTTCCCCCCAGTCCCACCGGTTACCTCCATATCGGAGGGGCCAGGACCGCACTGTATAACTGGCTTTATGCAAAAAAGACCGGCGGCAAGCTCATCCTTCGCATCGAAGACACCGACGCCGACCGCTCCACCCAGGAATCCATCCAGGGAATCCTTGACGGACTGGAATGGCTGGGTATCGACTGGGATGAAGGCCCTTATTTCCAGACCGAATTTGCTGCAGACCATACTGCAGCGGCAAAGAGACTGCTGGAGGAAGGAAAGGCCTACAAATGCTTCTGCAGCAGGGAAGAATTGGAGGCCAAACGGGAAGCAGCTCAGGCCAATAAAACGACCTTTGGCTATGACCGCACCTGTCGGCACCTGAGCCCCGAGCAAATTGCAGAAAAAGAGGCCGCAGGGCTTCCCTTTGTCGTCCGTTTCAAGGTCCCTGACCGAGAGGGTAGCCTTGGATATGAGGACAAGGTACTGGGATATATTCAGGCAGGTTATGATGAGATTGAAGATTTCGTCATTGTTCGCTCCACCGGCAAGCCCCTCTATCTTCTCTGCAATGTGGTGGATGATATCAGAGATCGAATCACCCACATTGTCCGCGGCCAGGATCATATGACCAACACCATTCGTCAGGTCCTGCTTTACGAGGCCCTGGATGCCCCGCTGCCGGTCTTTGCCCATATGCCGCTGACCCTGGACCTGAAAAAAGCCAAGATATCCAAACGCAGTCACGGAGAGATCGTGGCTGTCCACTTTTACCGGGATCATGGTTTTATCCCCTGGGCATTGTCCAACTTTCTCGTCCTCTTAGGCTGGTCCTCAGGTGATGATACCGAGATCTTTTCCCGAGAGGAGCTGATCGAGGCCTTCACCCTGGAGCGAATCAATAAATCCAATTCAATATTTAATTACCGTAAGGGCGATCCTAAATTTTTCACAGATCCCAAGGCCATTGCCATCAACGAGCATTACCTGCGCAACATGCCCGTGGAAGAGATTGCCAAGATGCTACACCCCTTTCTTGAGGCCGACGGACTCTGGGACAAGGCGTATGCAGGCGAAAAAAAAGAGTGGTTCCTGCACACCATCGACCTCATCAGGGACCGTTTTCACACCCTCACTGACTTTGGCTCCCTGGGCCGAGCCTACTTTGCCGACGACTTTCCAGTGGAAGCAAAGCCGCTGAAGAAAAATATCCTCAAGCATGAGGGCCTTAAAACCTGGCTGCCCATGCTGGCTGATCGCTATGAAAAACTCGACGACTTCAGCCTTGAAGAGACTGAACGACTGGCACGGGAACTGGCTGAAGAAGTGGAGGTAAAACCCGGGGTCATCATCAACGGGATGCGCACCGTGGTCACCGGACAGCTGGCAGGCCCGTCCATGTTTGACATCCTGATCACCATTGGCCAGGAACGTGTGGTTCGGCGTCTGCGCGATGTGGGAAAACTTTACGAGTCCTGATAGCGTCGTATTTACACCCCTCAAGGGGGTACAAAAAAGAGTGCCCTTTAGGGTGAAAACTCTCCATCTGCTTCGTTGCTGTAAAATTTCTACCAT
>CAYPEU010000039.1:0-25127 GCA_964409855.1 uncultured Desulfocapsa sp. | reverse complement strand
GGTGCTCACAGAGTGAGCACCGTCTAAAAAAAAGGGAAAAAAGAGATGTTTTTTTGGACAGGGCGTTGTTCTGACCAGGAAGTTTTGCCTGGAAAAAGGCGCCCCATCCATTGTTCAGCCATGGGGTGCCGGAGAATGTTTAACCTGAGAAAAACTCTTTGTAGGCCTCCATCACCCGTGAAATATCCTCGCCTGCAACATCCAGGTGGGTGACCAGTCGAACCGTTTCCCCTCCGCTGACCAGAATACCGCGCTGCCGGAGAAATTCCGGTAACAGGGCAGCGGATTCAGGAGTAACGTCAATATAAAGCATGTTTGTCTGGGCTTCATGAAAGTCTACATCAATCTCATCTATTTCCCCTAGACCTTGAGCCAGCAGGGCTGCATTTTCATGATCTTTTGCCAGCCTCTGGCTGTTGTGTTGGAGAGCATAGATCCCTGCGGCTGCCACGATTCCGGCCTGGCGCATACCGCCCCCGAGCATCTTCCGCCATTTTCTGGCCTCCCGGATAAGTTCTTGGCTTCCACAGAGCAGGGAGCCGACAGGGGCCCCCAGCCCTTTTGACAGGCAGACAGACACGGAGTCGAAATGCGCGGCAATGGCCGTGGCCGTTACATTGCGCTTCAGGGCTGCATTAAAGATCCGGGCGCCGTCAAGGTGAATTCGCAGCCCCTCGTCTCTGGCAAAGGAGGCCGCCCTTGCCAGATAGTGCATGGGCAAGGCCTTGCCGGCCTGGGTATTTTCCAGGCAGAGCAGCCGGGTACGGGCAAAATGAAAATCATCGGGTTTGATATACATCTTCACCCTGGCGAGATCCAGGGTGGAATCGGGTTCAAACTCGATTGGCTGCGGCTGAATGGAGCCGAGAACTGCCCCTCCGCCCCCTTCATATTTGTAGGTGTGGGCCTGTTGGCCAACGATGTATTCGTCTCCGCGCTGACAGTGGCTCAGCAGGGCCAGGAGATTTGTCTGAGTGCCGCTTGAGGCAAAAAGGGCGGATTCAAAGCCCAGCATATCGGCTGCCATCTCCTCCAGGCGGTTGACATTCGGGTCTTCGCCAAAGACATCATCACCAACCTCTGCCTGGGCCATGGCAGAACGCATCTCAGGGCTGGGGCTGGTCACGGTGTCGCTTCTCAGATCGATTATTTTCATGGTATTCACCTGTGTTGATAAAAAGTTTTTTTCCCTTTACAGAAACAGGGCAAGGAAGGAGAGGCTGGCAAAGGAGAGGAGGATGCCCCAGCCCACCAGGGCGGCTGTCAATCTTGGGGCCAGTCCTGCGCTCATGGCCATGGCCCCTGCCGTGACCATGGGCGGCATGCCCGCCTCAAAGACGGCAATGCGCGAAGCCGAGGTGTCAATGCCTGAGAGTTGGCAAATGAAGAGGGCGACAAAGGGGGCGATGAGCAGTTTTGCTGTGAGACCGAAGCAGAAAGGCAGGGTCTGTCCAGGGGCTAGCCTGATTTTCAGCTGCAGGCCGATGGCGAACATGACCACGGGCACGAGGGAGGAGGCAATCAGAGACAGGCTTGCTGCAATGGCTGGCTGCTGCAGCGGTTTGGCGAAAAGGAGGGCAAAGAGCAGGGCGAGAAAAGGCGGAAAAGTCAGAACTTTTTTGGCAATGGCCCCGGTGCTCTGGCGCTGCTGTTCACTGTAAAGTGCAAGAATAAAGGAACCGTAGGTGGAGAGTGCCAGAAAAGAGCCGAACTGGTCATAGATAATCCCGTAGGAGACCATGTCAGTGCCCCAAAAGGCCTCAATCATGGGAATGCCTAAAAAAGAGGTGTTGCCCAGGGGAACGGTGAGGAGAAGGACTGCCGTAACCTCCCTGGACCAGGCCAACAGACGGCTGGCAGTGAGTACCAGAACAGCCCCGAGCCCTGTCATCAGCCAGGGCATGAGGAGCAGGATAAAGAGATCCGTGGAAAAGGAAAGCGTTGGCACCTGGCGCAGGATAAGGGCAGGAAGTGCGACCCAGATGACATAGAGGTTCAGGGTCAGCGGACCATTTTCGGCAAAAATAGCCAGTCGATGCAGGAGCATACCTGCCACGAGACATATAAAGATGAGAATGAAATTTTCCATTTGTCAGGAGCTGTAAGATTCTAGTAGGGTTAGTGTCCTGCCAAGCGCCACCTGCCGCATCTTGCTCGCCCTTTGCTGTTCCTGCTGCGTTGAGGCTTCAGTTACATAGCGCTTCTATGCGCCTTCGGTCTCGCCTTGCAGGAACAGCAAATCGCTTCGCAATATTACGCCATGTGTAACTTGTCATGACACTAGGTCGTTGACAGGATTATCCCGGGCGATGGTGCCATTCTTCGTCTATCATACGCAAGCAAGGAAATTTTACCATGATTAACCTTCTACTCTGTCTCTTTTTTCTCCTCCTCTCATGGCCTTGGAGATCGCTGGAACCGCTGTTCCCGAGAGTGTGCAGGTGGATAAGGGAAAGACTTTACAGCTTAACGGAGCAGGTATCCGCTCTAAATTTTTCTTTAAGATCTATATTGTGCCGAGTTGTATCTGGAGAACCCGTCAGCCACAGCTTCCAAGGTCCTTGCTGACCAGGGGGATAAACGAATGGTGATGCATATACTCTACGATGAGGTGGGGATGGAAAAGCTGGTAGACGGCTGGAATGAGGGATTTGAGGCCAATCTCAGCCAGGAGGAGATGAAGGCTCTCACCTCGCAGATCCAACGCTTTAATGCTTTTTTTGTGGATGTGTATAAGGGTGAAGAGATTGTTCTTGATTATCGTCCGGGGCAGGGGACCACTGTGCAGATTGCAGGAGAGGTCAAAGGAAATATTGAGGGACCGGCCTTTAACCGGGCGCTGCTTTCGATATGGCTCGGCGAAGAACCTGTGAGTGCAGACCTTCGCCAGGAGCTGCTTGCCAATGCTTATAATTAGTGAAAAAGACTAACCAATTTTCAGTGAGGGGAGTGTTATGATATACAAGGCGATTTTCCATGTGGACCAGAACGAGGAGCCGGTCATGAATCTGGCCCTGAACAATGTTGTCAACCTGCTCAGTGCTATTCCCGGGGAGGAGCACGACCTGGTGGTGCTCTTCAACGGACCGGGCGCCAATCTGGTTGCCTGGGATGATGTGGTCCCTTTTCTGGAGCGTATCAAGGAGCTGGTGGCAAAAGGTGTGCGGTTCCAGGTGTGCAGAAATGCCATGGTCCGTTTTGAGATCAGTGAAGATATGGTTATTGACGAGTGCGAGATCATCCCGGCCGGTATTGTGGCCCTTATTGATCTGCAAAATGATGGGTTTGCCTATATCAAACCCTGATCAGTCAGCCTGCGCTGACAAAAAACTTCTTGACCAGACAGGGAGTTGTCGGTAGTTTTAATTCTGTTTCAGATGCCTGCAACAAGGCTTAAGGGTGCCTTGAAAAATTTGGATTTTCGTTTAGGATCAAGGCATATGAAAAATTTTACCGCAGGTATCTAAGTGATATTCCGAGGATAAAATTTTTCGTATAACGCAGAGATTGGACGAAAAGATAATTTTTCAAGTTAGCCTTAAAAGGGAACCCGGTGTAATTCCGGGACGGGCCCGCCGCTGTAACCGGGGACTGTTGCCGCTTGATGTCACTGTCTGTTCTGCAGATGGGAAGACGCGGTAAGGGAATGATCCGGGAGTCAGAAGACCTGTTTGGAGCATAGCCATCTTTCTCCGGCAGAGGAGGTGGAATGACGCTTCTGGGAAATTCAGGGATATCCCGGATCAATATGAATTGATCCGGGGTTTTTATTTCCGGGTCTCAAATCAAGGAGCATATCCCATGAAACGCAGTCCGCTGATTCTCTTCACCATCTTTCTCACCTTTCTTCTGGTTCCGCCCTTACAGGCTGCGAACCATAAAAAGAGTCGCACAACTCAGGAAAACGGAATCGTTCTCGCCATGTTCGGAACCACGGTTGAGCCCGCATTGCAGAGCCTGCTCAACATTCAGAAGGCCGTGCAGAAGGCCTATCCCGAGACCCCGGTGCGGATGGCCTTTACCTCCAATATCATCCGTGGCATCTGGCAGGAACGAAGTGCTGACCCTGAATATCGGAAGGGCCATCCGGAGATCCCGGAAGAGATCCTTCATATCCAGGGTCCCCTGGCCGCCATTGCCGGGCTTCAGGATCAGGGGATTGACTCCATCATTGTCCAATCCACCCATATTGCCCCGGCGGAAGAATACCTGGATCTCTGTTCCTATGTTGAGGGACTGGCTTCCATCAAGACCATCAAGGCCAAATATAAACCCTTTCACAAGCTGGTGGTCGGCAGGCCTGCCCTGGGTACCTTCGGCACCACCCATGCCTATGCTGAGGACGTGCGACAGGCGGCCAAGGCACTGGCCGCTGATGCCGCACTGGCAAGAAAAGAGCAGGCGGCCCTGGTTTACATGGGGCATGGCAACGACCATTTTCCCTCAGGAGGACCTTATCTGGAGTTCGCCGCCCGCATGCGTGAGCTCTATCCCGATGTGTTGACCCTCATCGGCACCGTAGAGGGTTTTCCCAGTCTGGACGATGTCTTACGGCAGCTGAAGAAAGAGGGGGTGAAACGTGTGCTTTTGAAACCCTTCATGGTGGTGGCAGGCGATCATGCCATGAACGATATGGCAGGCCCTGAGGAAGACTCCTGGCTTTCTGTCTTGAAAAAAGAGGGGTTTGCAGTAACCCCGGTGACCAAGGGGCTTGGAGAGGATCCGGCCTTTGTCCAGATTTATGTCTCCCACATTGCTGAGACAGCTGAAGATGCGGAGATATCTCTTCGTTGATCCGGTTTTCCCTTTCCCCTGATCCGGACGGCGGTCCGTGTCAGGGGAAAAATATCCTGTGAGCAGAGGGACAGATCAGGGCTTGTTGAATGGATAGCCTCTTCTGGCCCAGTCGTGGATTCCATAGCGCAGGTTGTAGATCCGCTTGAAGCCTCTGTCTGCCAGGATCCTTGCTGCCACTGTGGATCTGTTGCCGGTGGCGCAGTAGATAAAAATATCGTCATCTTTCTTTGAATCCAGTTCCCCTACTCTGGCCTGCAGTTCCTGGATGGGAATCAGGTGAGAACCTGCAAGGTGCAGCTGTCTGTGTTCCTGCGGTGTCCGCACATCAAGGATGAACGGATTGAGATTGTGCAGGATCTCCGAGGCCTGCTCAGCCGTGACCTCTGTGTAGTTGACCCGGACAAGATCGATAACCTTGATGCTCCCGCTGACAGGCCCAAGAGAAAATGGGTAGGTGCCGGTTGCCTTCATTTTGAAAAAAGGCGACTTGGTCGGGTCGGGCATGAGCGTATCTTTGTACTTGAGTGCAGGCACAGAGAAGGGGAGGGAAGCGAATTCTTGCGGATAGCTGAACTTGATATAGTCTCCTCTGTAGACAGTGAAACTGGCGTTCTTGTCGGCAGGATCAAGGGACAGGACACGAAAGCCGGTGATAATCTGTCCGGAAATCGATTCATTATCTTCTGCATGGCAAAAACTTGCCCATGCAAGCAACAGCAATAGAATGGAAAACAGTGGAATTCTTTTCATCATAGTCTTTCTCATGGGTCATAACTGAGCAGCAAAGATTGGAAAATTCTGCTGCCTGATTGTTAACGTAGTCCTCCAGTTCTCTTCTTCCTGGAAGAGAGCAATAGTATTCCCCCTGCTCCGGATAATAACAAGCTTTTTTTCCAATCCGCGACACAAGAGCATATCCTGTCCGTCAGACTCTTAAAGAGCTTGTTGGTGCAGACAGTGATATCAACTCTATTGGAGGAATCCCCTATGAAAAGAACAGGAAAAAAGATTGGCCTTATCGCCCTCTGCTTTTTGGCACTGGGGGCGCAGCTGAGTTATACCGCCTCGGTTATCGAGGAGGAGGAGAAGGAAAAGATTGATGACTGGGAATATGTGAACGAGCCGGTGCAGGGGAGGGCAACAATAAAAAGAGCAGGGCCAGGCAAGGGGCTGGTCGCACCTGCTCCATCAATGCAGGTCATGGCAGAGACCAGGGCCATGAAGATGAGTCCGGTCTCCGATAGTATCGGTTTTTCCGTAGGGGGTGCCAAGGATGCAGACAACTTTTTTCACAATCTGGAGCAGGGATATCTGCCGCCTTATTCTGCCCTTACCTATGAAGGCCTCTTTTACGACTATAGCTTTGATACGGGTCAGGAGCAGGAGTGCCGGAGTCTGTTTTGTCCTTCCTATGGTCGTGGAGTGACGAAAGATCTTTTTTCCGGCGAAGAGAATTACTATCTCTCCTTAGGGCTCAACTCCGGGCTTACGGAAGAGAGTTTTCAGCGGAAAAAATTAAACCTTGTGGTTGTCCTCGATATCTCCGGCTCCATGTCCGCACCTTTCAGCTCCTATTATTATGACGGAAAAAGGGCAGGGGGAGAAGCCGGAGAAGGGACGGTGCAGAGCAAGATGGAACTTGCCAATCAGTCCATCGTTGCCATGCTTGATCATCTGTATGGAGATGATCGCTTTGCCATGGTTCTCTTTGATAGTCAGGGCTACAGGGCCAAACCTCTGCGCCTGGTTCGGGAAACCGACATGCAGGCCATCACCAGTCATATCCTCGATCTTCGGTCACGGGGAGGCACCAATATGGGGGCCGGCCTGCAAAAGGGGCTGGAGCAGTTTTCCTCCCTGCACTCCAGCCTGAAGGACCCTGCCCTCTATGAAAACCGCCTTGTTTTTCTCACCGATGCCATGCCCAACCGTGGCGAACTGAGCAAAGGCGGACTCTTCAGCATGGTCGATGATGCTTCAGCAAAGAACATCTATACCACCTTCATTGGTGTGGGCGTGGATTTTAACCCGGACCTGGTGGAGCATATCAGTAAAACCAGGGGGGCCAACTATTATGCTGTTCATTCAGAGGAGGATTTCAGGAAGCGGCTGGATGAGGAATTTGATTTTATGGTGAGCCCGCTGGTCTTTGATCTGGAACTGCAGGTGGAGAGCCGCGATTATGCAATTGTCGGGGTCTTTGGTTCACCTGAGGCCGACCTGGCCACTGGCAAGGTGATGAAGATCAGCACCCTTTTCCCCAGTAGTGTGGAAAAGGAAGAGGTCCGAGGGGGAGTGATTCTGGTCAAATTGAAAAAGCTGGCTCACTCAAATGATCCGCTGCGGCTGAGACTTTCCTATGAAGACAGGAGCGGCAAGCGTTTTGCAGCAAGTGATCGTGTGCAGTTTGGTTCCAGCAAAACCTCTTGGGACAACAGTGGGAACCGCAAGGCAGTGCTCCTCACTGAATATGTGTCGCTGTTGAAAAACTGGCTCATGGATAGCCGGAAAGGCTGTAATGACAAGGTGCTGCCGCAACCAATCTGTTTTCCCTACTACGAACGAGGTTTGGTGAATCCTGATCTGCGTCCGGAACAGCCGAGAATGGAGAGCTGGGAACAGCGCTCCTGCCCCCTTGAGGTCTCTGCAGGCTATCAGAAACTGTTTACCCTCTTTGCAAAACACTTCCAGGGGGAAATGGTTCAGATAGGCGACCCGACCCTCCAGAAAGAGTTGGATGTCCTGAATAGCCTGAAGGGAGAGAAGGTGGGTGAAAGGAGGAAAAAAGTAGACGACTGGAAAGTGCAGTAAGCTGGCAAAGATGGGGTGCCTGGGCCAACTTACTACCAGAAGCGGACCCTGCCGGTGTCCAGATGGACAAAGTCTGATTTGGGGTAGTAGCCAACGCCTCCTTTTTGCAGAGAACGGGCAATGTCCCGGAGGTCTCCGATCCTGAGTCCTGACAGACGGACATCAATGGCCCTGCCGTCCATGTGCAGGCTGCGTTTGGCTACCCCGTTCCTCTTGCCGCGCAACATGGAATTGGTCTTGGGGGAGCGATACCCGGAGATCACTTCATAGATCCCTCCTCCGGCAGTTTTCCTGATTGTATAGAGTATGTCCAGAAGGTTGGGATCTATGGGGTGTGTTTCCCGGGTACGGAAATCCTGGAGGTGCTGGTTGACCTTGTCAAGGGCAATGGGGTCGTACCTGCCACCGATCCTGTAAGTGACATCAAGTTCCTGGCCGGTATGGGTATGGTAAAAAGAAAGGTCTCGGATATCGAGTTTCCGGGCAATGGAAAGGGCTGGAGAGAGAAGGGCGGCTCCAGTCACGATCTGCAGTGATCTGCCAAGAAATTTTCGTCGGCTGGTCAGTTGGTCCTGCATGTTGGCAAGTAACGAGGTGTTGAAAAGAGAGGAATCTTGAATGGATTGTGCAAACAATCCACTATACAACTCTCTGTATTAAAATAGACAAGTCTGTCTTTGTCAAGGGCGCACCCTGCTTATCTTGCCAAAAGCACGTGTAAAAGTGATGATCCAGCCTATTCTCTTGTGGGGCAGAGGGCATCCAGTGCCTGGAGGACCCGTTCGTCCCGCCGGTAACCATCTTCAATGAAGCGGAGATCGCCCAATTCCCGATCAACAAGGACGGTCCAGTAGAGGATATGAACAGGAACGGGCTCCTTGAGGAGGACTCGGGTCCTTTCCCCTCCTGCAATAACTGCATCGATTTGTTCCCGGTTCCACTCGTCCTGCCCTGTCAGCAGCCACTGGGCCAGGTCCATAGGTGTCTCTACCCTGATACAGCCTGAGGAAAAGTCCCGCTGGGCCTTGGCAAAAAGTTCCTGGGAAGGGGTGTCGTGGAGATAGACATTGTGTTTGTTGGGAAAGATGAACTTGACCTGGCCCAAGGCATTGCGGGGGCCGGGCCGCTGTCGCAGCACATAGGGAAAGTAGTTTTCTGAGAGTGTATCCCAGTCTACCCTTGTCTCATCGACAACTTTATTTTCCCTGTCAAGGAGTTCAAAACCGGCCCACTCGAAGTAGTCTGGGTCTTCCCGGAACATGGGAAGTTTGTCCTTGGTCGCCAGTCTTCTGGGTGCATACCAGTAGGGATTGAAATCCAGATACTTGATGGCGTTGGAAAAGATCGGGGTCTGTCGGTAGCCGAGGCCGACAATGACTTTATGCAGGCGGGCTTCCTCTCCTTGCTGACGGGCTTCCAGGTAAAAACCGGCCACATTGACACGAATATGTCTCTGACCAAGATCTTCGGGGAGCCAGCGCCAGCGCTCCATGTTGATGCGCAGGGTATTGATTCGATCAAAGGGGGTCTTGTTCAGGTGGCGCAGGGTGACCGGGCCAACAAGGCCATCTGGTTTCAGGTTGGCCCGCTGCTGAAATTTCCTGACTGCCTTTTCCAGGGCAGGGGAAAACAGAGTCGGATCCTGACTGGAAGATTCTCCTTCCAGGTCACCACTTGATCGAAGACGGGCACGGAGCTGGACAACCTGCTGGCCTCGACTCCCGATTTTTAGCAGCCTGCCGGGAGTGATCTGGCCCCAGCCACCACGGTGCGCTATTTTTCGGTAGCGGGAAAGGGCTTTTTTCAAGGTGGAGTATTCATGGCAACATGGGGCCAGGTCGTCGAAACTCTTTTCGATCTCTCCACTCTCCAGGGCCGTTGTCAGGTGCTGAACCAGGTCTCGCTGCCGGCTTGTCACTGACCAGCTTGGGGCAATGGAAATCGGATCCACCTTACCGGAGAGGATGTGTCCTGCCAGGGTCAGATAGGCATCGCTGGCCACGAGTTCACGCTGGAGCTCATCGGTGGCTTTATTTTCCAGGAGGTTGACTCGATAGTCGCACGGGCTCAGTCCGTGTTGCGTGGAGTTGTTGATGGCAACGATTAAGCGTGGCAGGAGCGTCTTGTTCCAGGCCCTCTGGTAGCCTCGAGCCTTATAAAAGCTGTGCAGTTCTTTCAGGTTTTGCAGTCCCCAGGTCTGTGACTCTGTTCCTGATAATGCCCGCTGCAGTCGGAGATCAGGGTTTGGGGGGGCGGCTTGAATGAAGGAGGGCCAGCTGCTTGAGAGGAGAAGGCAGAAAAGGGTCAGGAAAAAGAGGATACCTGTTTTGCGGCCTGTTATACCCATCCAAGTATTTTTTGTTGAAGGGGAAAGAGCAGGCCTCCACCGAGACAGTCGTCTTGCTGGAGGCCTGCTTGCTGGGGTATCAGCTCGTGCCTGTCCACAAATAGCCTTTTTCTCCTAACTCTTCGTTGCTTTCAAAATTTAATCCTCGGAATATCAAATATATGTACCCCAAGGGCACTTGTACCCGTAGTTTGGGTGATTCCTGCGGGGCACCTGCGGTTAAATTTTAAGAGCGTCTCGATTTAGAAGAAAAAATCTCATTTCTGGATAGACACTAACTCCTGATCATATCAGCGATCTGAAAGGCGACCTCAAGGCTCTGTTCGGCGTTGAGGCGCGGATCACAGGTGGTGAGGTAGTTGTTGGCCAGTTCAGCATCCATGATGTTCCTGGCTCCACCCGTACATTCGGTGACATTTTCCCCTGTCATCTCCAGGTGAATACCACCGGGGATGGTCCCTTCGGCCCAGTGGGTCTCGAAGAAGCAGGTGATCTCGGTAAGGATGTCGTTGAAGTTCCTGGTCTTGAGTCCGGAATCTGCGGTATAGGTGTTGGCATGCATGGGGTCGCAGCTCCAGACGATATTGTATCCTTCTTTTTTGGATTCACGCAGCAGGGGCGGCAGCACTTTTTCAATATTTTTCATACCCAGACGGGTGATCAGGGTCAGGCGTCCCGGCTCATTTTCCGGGTTGAGGGCGTCGATGAGCTGCTTGACATTATCAAGATCATAGTCCGGCCCGATTTTGACCCCGATGGGGTTGTGTACTCCGCGCAGAAATTCTACATGGGCCCCATCTACCTGACGGGTCCGCTCTCCGATCCAGAGCATATGGGCAGAGCAGTCATACCAGCCGCCACGGGTTGAGTCTTCACGGGTAAGTGCTGTCTCGTAACCGAGGAGTAAAGCCTCGTGGGAGGTGAAGAGTTGGGCCTGTTTCATCTGGGGGCTGTCGGAATCAATGCCGATGGTCTCCATGAACTGCAGGGTCTGGTGGATCTGTTTGGCCAGCCGTTCATAGCTGCGCCCCATGGGGGACTGTTTGACAAACTCCTGGTTCCAGGCCGAGACCCGGTGCAGGGCGGCAAAACCGCCACGGGTAAAGGCGCGGAGCAGGTTCAGGGTAGACGCTGCCATGTTGTATCCCTGAAGCATACGGTTAGGGTCCGGAACTCGCAAGGCCTCCACTGGCTCGGAGCTGTTGACCATGTCGCCCCGATAGGAGGGGAGCTCGATGTTGCCCACCTTTTCCATGTCCGCAGAGCGGGGTTTGGCATACTGCCCGGCAATACGGCCGACCTTGACCACTGGTTTGCCACCGGCATAGGTGAGCACCACGGCCATCTGCAGAAGGACCTTTAATGTCTCACGAATCTTGGGGGCCGTAACCTGGGAGAAATCCTCGGAACAGTCACCTCCCTGCAGGAGAAAGGCATCCCCGGTGACCGCTTTGGCCAGCAAGGCCTTGAGGTCGCGAATTTCACCGGCAAAGACCAAGGGCGGGAGACTGGAAAGATTGGCCAGTACAGCATCATGTACATCCATATCCGGCCATTTTGGCTGCTGCAGGGCTGTGTGTTTCTGCCAGCTTGTTTTTGTCCAGTTCTTCAGATCAGTTCCCATGGTCATTTATCCTTGATGAAATTTTAAGTTTTGACATAATGCTTTCTCGTTGCAATGGTGTTCTTTTTTTTAAATCTTCCTGCAGCAGACTTCTACGTCAAAGGCGTTCAAGATCCGCAGTTCACGTTCCCTCTTTTTCCCTTCCAGGGGGGCTCGGAATATGAGTTCCGCAAACATCTCCTCTGCCCGGCTACGGGAAGGAATCGCCTCCATGCCAGTACCAAGGACCTCTCCGGTACCAGTGTCGAGCAGTTCTGCATCCCGGCCATTGGTCACCACGGCCAGAGGAATTTGATACTCTTTTTCCAGCACCCTGGCAGCGGCAATGGCGGAGCGTTCCCGGCTTACCAGGGAGCCTGGGCCGTAGCGAAGAACCAGAAAACACTTCCCTTCCAGGCTGGCAGTGAGTTCGATGGTGGAGCGCACAAATTCGGAACTAAAGAGGGTCTCAATGAAACGTCTTGGCTCCAGTTCCTCTTTTTGGTAGCCCAGTTTATGAACCATCATCTGGGCCAGCTGCTGCCGGAATCTTTCGTCATCGGTGTCGGTGAGTTCTTCGCCGGTGAGAAAATCCTCCAGGGTGCCGTAGACCATGTGGTGGGTAAAGAATTCTGTCAAACCACACCTCCTACAAAATAAGAATGCCCCTCCGTTACCGGAGGGGCATGAATACTGCTTTCCTCCTGAGTCTTACAGCTCAAGCCAGGACTCGGAAAAGATGGTCTGTCCGGAGAGTGCCTTATAGGTCTTATAATGCTCCATTGCCACTCCTGAGAGTGAGGAGACGTCAGGGTCGTTTCCGTCCATCATTGCATGCACCATGTCCACATGCTCCTGTCGCTCACCTTTGCAGATGGACATAAGCTCTGCATCATAGGAGTTGACGATGGCAGTGGAGATACCATATTTCATCAGCATGATGAGGTAGGTGCGGTCCAGGTATTTACGCAGGTTCTCGGCAACACCGTTGGAGACATTGGAGAGGCCGACGGTGGAACCGGAACCGGGTGCGATGTCCGGCAGCATTTCCATGAACTCCAGGCCAGAGGCAATCTGGTCTGCACCCAGGGTAATGGGGGTTCCAATGGGATCAAAGAGGATCTTTTCATTGGGGATACCGGCCTCGTTGAGGGCCATCATCAGGTCAACGGCCATGGCTGCACGCTCGGCAGAGTCACGGGGCATTCCGTCAGCACCCCAAAGAAGGGCAATAACGTCACATTTCATTTCTGCAGCAACAGGAATCATCTGCTCCATGCGCTCCGGCTGAGCAGAAATGGAGTTCATTAGGGCCTGTTCCTTGTTTTTTACAGCAGCAAAACCGGCGGCCATTGCATCCATATTGGTGGTGTCCAGACAGAGAGGAGTATCAACAACCGCTTCAACAGTACTAACAACCCATGGGAGAAGCTCGGTACCGTCTTTACGGGCAGGTCCGATATTGAGATCAAGGTAGGAGGCGCCGGCGCCTGCCTCTTCCTTGGCCATCTCCTGAACGGGTGCAGGGTTACGTTCTTTCATGGCTCCGCCGCTGCGATTTCCCATGATATTGATACTTTCAGCGATTGCTTTTACTGTTTGCGACATAGTCTTCTCCTTAACTCTCTGATTTCTGGAAATTTTTATTAATCCTCATCGTTGTGGACAAGGATGCTAGCTTAACCTTTTTTTTGCTTTCTGTCAATCATGGCCGCCTCTGTGCCTTAACCCTTCTTTTGTGCCGAAGGAAAGAGGCTCATATCCGTGTGCGGAAGAAAGAGGGCTGCCATGTAATGATTCATGAAATCCGGATTCTCGGACAGTTCCATGTTAGTCATAAGTGTTCGTACTGCCACTCGATCTCTGAAGCGGCGATGATCGGTGAGGCTGATCTGACAACCGAGCATGGAGGCATTGCCGATGTAAAAGAAACGCTCCCGGTCAATATCCGGCAGCAACCCGATGGAGATGGCCCGTTCAAGGTCGATGTAGGCCCCGAAATTACCGGCCAGAATGACCCGGTCGAGATCATCAAAGGTCATGCCCACGGATTCGAGCAGGGTCTGATACCCGGCGTACATGGCCCCTTTGGCACGAATCAGGTTGTCGAGATCCACCTCGGTGATGACAATGTCCTCGCCAATCATGGAGTCCCTGTCCCAGGCCAGGACATATTCCCAGCGGTCCTCGCCTTCACGGATACGGGGATGATCCAGGGTCCGGTTGAACTTGCCCTGGGGGTCGATGACACCTGCCTCTAAGAGCTCAGAGACAATGGAGATCAGGCCGGAACCGCAGATGCCCCGGGGTTTGGTCTGACCAATGGTCACCACCATGGGATCGTATGTCTCCGGGTGGATCTGGAAATTTTCAATGGCCCCCTGGCTGGCCCGCATCCCGTATTTGATACCGCCGCCCTCAAAGGCAGGGCCTGCGGAACAGGCAGCACAGACCATCCAGTCCTGGTTGCCCACCACGATCTCACCATTGGTGCCGATGTCGATGAACAGGGAAACCTCTTCACTCTTCTGCATCTGACAGGCATGGACGCCGGCAACGATATCGCCGCCCACGTAGGAGGAGACACAGGGGTAGAGAAACATCCTCACGGATGGGTGGGCCATGATGCCCAGGTCTGCGGCCTTGGTCAAAGGAAACTGACTGACGCTTGGTACATAGGGGGCTTCACGCAGAAATTTCGGGTTGATGGCCAGCATCAGGTGGGACATGACCGTGTTGCCGGCAGTCATGATATAACTGATATCACTGGGGCTGATGATAACCTTCTTGCACACCTCTTCAATGATATTATTGATGGTGTATATCACTTTTTCCTGCAGTCCCTTGAGCCCGCCAGGGCGCTGGGAGTAAATCATACGAGAGATCACGTCTTCCCCGTATCCTATCTGGGCGTTGTATCCTGAACCCTCGGCAATGATTTTCCCGCTGTTCAGGTCGATCAACACTCCGCCGCAGGTGGTGGTGCCGATATCCACGGCCAGACCGTAGAGCCGGTCTGTGGTATCACCGGGCTCCACGGCAATGATCCGGTCCGGCTCTGATTTTCGTTTTCCGTGCAGGAGGATGACTGTAATCTCCCAGTTTGCCTCACGCAGGACAAGAGAGAGTTCGCGGATGAGCTCGGGGTGGTCATAACTCGGTTCGGGGCTCTCCGGCATGGCATTTTTTAGGCTGCGCATCAAGCGCTGCATGTCGGAGATGTTGTCTTCAAGTGTTGGAGGCGGTAATTTAAGAAAGACCTTGCCCACCGGCGGGTCGACGTCCCAGGTTCCGATCAGAGATTCCAGGGAGCGGGCCGAGATGGCCCTGGTGGTCTTTGGGGCCCGTTTCAGGGTCTTGCCGTCGGATTTGACAATGTCCGGGATACGCACCGTGATGTCGGAGACCACCTTGGCCTTGCAGGCCAAGCGGATTCCCTTATCATATTCGCTCTGTTTCAGGGTGGCGGCACTGTCAGAGATCACCTCTCCTTCTTCCAGCTGTACCTTGCATTTTCCACAGACACCGTCTCCACCACAGTAGGCATGGATGTATACACCCGCTGTTGCTGCCGCTGAGAGGAGATTCTCTCCGTCTTCAACAGCCACATGGACGTTATCGGGCAAAAAATGTATATTGTGTCCCATGGAGTTTTCCTGGTTAAAATGATAAGTGCTGATTAGTCAGAGTAAAAATAACAGGAAGCAGAACCTTGTCAAGAAATATCCCTGATAATATCCATAAATAGAATTGATTTAAGGGCGTCTGCAAAGTGAATCGGTCCGTAAGAGGACCCTGTCTGAGAAGGTGGAGGAGTATATGGCAGCAAATGAGAGGAGTCCCTTTTGGCTGAAAGTGACTGTTGAACTGGATCCTGTCCTGGAGGAGGCCGTTGTCGATTACCTGGTCGGTGTGCTTGGGGCAGGTGTGGAACAGGCAGCAGTGAACAGTGGGCCAAACCTCTGTCTCACTGCTTTTCTGGAAGAGAAAAATCCAGATAAAAAAGTGCGGCAGGAGCTGCAGGAGAAGCTTGAGGCACAACTTGGTGAACTGGCAGCTATTTTCCAGGTCTCTGCTCCGCAAATTTCCTGGGAGGAGATTGAAGATCAAGACTGGTCCAGCAACTGGAAGGTCCATTTTAAGCCCTTTTCCATCACCAGCGGACTGGTGATCGTCCCCACCTGGGAAGAATACCAGGCCAAAGAAGGGGAACGGGTCATTGTCATGGATCCGGGTATGGCATTTGGTACCGGTCATCATGGCACCACCGCCCTCTCTCTTGGCCTTGTGCAAAAGATTATTTCGCAAGGGAAGGGCAGGCGTGTCCTAGATGTGGGAACCGGAACCGGTATCCTGGGCATGGGAGCGGCCCTTTTGGGCGCCTCACACGTGCTGGGCATTGACAACGATCCTGAGGCGGTGCGGGTGGCCTCTGAGAATGTGGTGTTGAATAAGCTGGAATCTGTCATGGAGGTGGCTCTCACCCCCCTTGAACAGGTGAGTGCCGACTATGATCTTCTCATGGCAAATATCGTCCATGATGTCCTTCTCAGCATGGCAGAGGATTTTTCCCGTTTGCTGAAAAGAGGAGGAGATCTCGTCCTGTCCGGCATCCTCCATGGAGAACAGGAGGAAAATATTATTCGCACCTTTGAAGGCATCGGTTTCGTCCTCCAGGGCAGAGAGGAGCAGGACGAGTGGGCTGCGCTCTGGTTTGCAAAAAGGCGGCAGTAACAGCTGGCATCATTGTTTTCCCGGACAGGGCTCCCGCAGTCACCTGGCATGCTTTTCTTTTGCCATGGCCGGGGTTTTATGGGAAGATAGTTAGTGGTTGTCCATAAATGGCCTTTTTCTCCTAACTCTTCGTTGCCCTCAAAGTTTAATCCTCGGAATATCACCTAGATGCCTGCGGTTAAATTCATCGAGCGCCTCGATTGAGAAGAAAAACTCTCAGTTATGAACAGACACTCGTTGTCAGGTTCACTGTAAGATTCACACAAACACAAGGGAGGTTGCCATGTGGGAAGTTATTGTTGATAAGGACAAATGCCAGGGAAGCGAAGAATGTATCGATGCCTGTCCCGCCTCAGTGTATGAACTGGTGGATGGAAAGGCGGATCCGGTCAACGCTGATGAGTGCATCGGCTGCGAGACCTGTGTCGAGGTCTGCCCTACCGGCGCCTGTACTGTAACCGAGATTTGATGGTTTTACCTTTTTCATGCGCCGTTTTTTTATAAGTCCGGATATCGAGGTGAGAGATGAGGTTCTGCTCTCCGAGGCGGAATCACACCACCTGGCACGAGTCCTTCGTCTCCCTGTGGGTGCTCCTTTACAGCTTTTTGACGGCAGGGGGAATGTCCATGATGCAGAAATCGCGGCCCTGGGAAGAGAGGTGCATCTCCGTATCCTCTCTTCTGCTTACGTGGAGGAGGAGGGAATCCCTCTGCGGGTCTGCCAGGGGCTTTTGAAGGGACGAAAAATGGAGCTCCTTGTCCAGAAATGTACGGAGCTGGGGGTTTCGGAGTTTATCCCTTTTTCCAGCAGCCGTTGCCAGCTCAAAAAAACAGAGCAGCGAAAGCTTGGCCAAAAGCAGGATCGCTGGCAGCGAATCATTGATGAGGCCTGTAAGCAGTGCAACCGGCCCAGGCCAATGCAATTGGGGCCATTACTCTCTCTGGAAGAAATGCTGCTGCAGCGGGAAGAGTCCAGGCAGGGAATTTTGTTCTGGGAGGAGGAAAAAGAGGCCTCACTCCATACCACCTCCCTGCCTGGTGAAGGTGCAGGCCTGCAGATCGTGCTTGGGCCGGAAGGGGGTTTTTCCTGTAAAGAGGTGGATTCTGCAAGGACCGCAGGATTCCAGGTTCTGAGCCTGGGGCCTCGAATTCTCCGGGCCGAGACCGCGACCCTGACCGCTGTCTCTATTGTACAGCACCTGCTTGGTAATATGTGAGCAATCGTCGCTATGGGCAATCGTCACGATGATAAGCACGCTCTCCTAGACGAGGATCCGGGCCTGGACTACATTCTCCACCAGGAGATGGAGCAGGAGGAACCGCCAAAAGGAAAGATCGGCTGCCTGGGTATGGCGTTCATTGTCCTGCTGCCCATTGGCTATGCTCTTCTTCACTTTATTGTTATCTGCCCCTTAACCAGCTTATTTTAACAGGTTTTGTCCATGGAAAAGACCGCCCGCATCCGCACGAGGTCATTCTCGTGGATCCTTTGGGCCCTTTCGCTGTTCTCCATTCCTCTACTTTCTTTTTTCGGACGTTCCTTACAGTTTAGCACCTACCAATATTTTTCTTTAGAACAGCTGGAGCTTACCCTGGCTCTGGTCATGGCTGGATTGATCAGTGTCTTTTTCATTGCCCTGTTAAAATCGGGTGGCAAACACTATCTCTGGCATCTCTTATGGGTGGGAGCTTTATCGTACCTTCTCTATAACAGCCTCCCCTTTGTGGAAAAGATCCATATTGCTCTCTTTGGCTTGTTCGGTTTCTTTTCGCAGCGCCTTTTCAGACAGAGGATGGCCATTGCTGCCTGCATTGGCATCTCCTTTTTCGATGAGCTGCTGCAGCATTTTCTTGCTGCCCGGGTGGGAGATTGGCGTGATGTCTGGCTGAATCTCTTTTCGGCCTCCCTGGGAATGTTGCTCGCTTTTTTTCTCCTGGAAGGCAGTGATGGACAATCTGAAAAGAGCCCAGAAGAACGATGAATAGTCTGGGGAGATGCGGCCTGAAAGGTTCGTTCTTGCCTTGTCATTGATTAGGGTCAATCGGATAACTTTGATGATCAAGGTGCTGTTACATCTGAGACTCATCATGGTAGCAAGCCAATATTTACGATCAATGCCGAATTGTCTAAGATATATCCTGGCAGCCTTGATTTTGTGAGCCTGAATGAGAGCCAACAGTGATTGGGAAAATGTTGCCCTTGGAGAGTTAGCTTTTTTGATCTGTTATGAAGAGGTTCCTGTAGATTTTTTTTGTACGTATATTGTGATCCTAACTCAAGTGCTGTTCGGCAGAATCTTTCCCTTTTCATAATCCTGGTGCCAGTTTTCAGCTACCGGTATCTTTTGATAGAGACTCGTCCGCCGGGCCTCAAGCAGAAGCCGCGGTGTATTCATGTAATCCGCTGCACAGTAAACCTTTTTTCCCACTACCTGACTTAAATTGTCCAGCCAGGTGATACCTTTTTTCGAGCGCAGCAAGTGATGATCAACGATAAGGGTTCCAATATTTTTTGCGAGACGCAAACCATTTGCCCAGGCCCGTTTCCTGAGCGTGCTGCTCAGGGTCTGAAGGTAGAGTGGTGGCCCTGCAGTAAACACGATGTCTGGCTTCCACATAAGAATCTTCTCTATTGTGGCAGCATCCAGAAGCTGAATATCAGAGGCATGGACAAATACCTGCCTCCTCCCCATATCAACGCGTGTCATCATAACAGATCCGAATCTGCTTTCTGCCTGCCCGTGGGGTACTGGACCGGAGAAGCTTAGAGGACCTGCCGAGCATCCTTCTGCGGTCTTCATATTTGTCCCTAACAATTCAGAGAGATCAGCGGCACGGCGTTGCATTCGGGAGGAGAGCTTCTCTTTTGATTTAAGCCAGATACGTGCCTTTGGTGAACGATCAGGGATTTGCTCAAAGGAAAGCTGATACGGATTCGCCCGAAGCAGAGGCACATGGTCACCATGAAAGTGGCTGAAAACGATATCAGTGGCAATTTGCAGCGCCTTTAGAATCTTCTGTCTGACTTTTATACCGTTTGCCACCTGCAAAGGATGGGGAAGCAAGCCATGCCGAAGATATCCCAGCGCAAGACCCGGATCAATGAGAATCAGCCGTTCTCCAGTGGTCACCAGACAACACATGCCGCGGACTCCCAAAGATTCTGTAGCTATTATTTCAAGAGTCACAAGTCTTTTTTTCTATTTTCATGGCAATGTCGAGAAAGATAGACGCTGTTTCTGAATCCGGCGAAGAGATCATCAAAGGGATCCCACTGTCGCCACTCCTGCTGATTTCCATATCAAGAGGAATGCTGCCCAACAAGGGTAGCCCTGTTTCCAGACTGAGCTTCTGCCCCCCTCCACTGCCGAAGATCTCAAGGCGTTCTGTTGAGTGAGGATGTTGAAAATAAGACATATTCTCTATAAATCCCAAAACCGGTCTTTTCATTTTTGCAAAAAGTTCAACAGCACGTCTTACATCGACAAGGGCCACTTCCTGGGGAGTGGTGACCATCAAGACCTGCATTTCTGGTATCTCCTGAGTAATTGTAATGGAGGGATCGCCGGTCCCTGGAGGCAGATCGATGATAAGATAATCGAGCTCACCCCACATGACATCACCAAGAAGCTGTCTTATCGCACCGGAAACAAGTGGCCCACGCCAGATGACCGCCTGCCCTTTCTTCAGCATCATACCAATAGATAAAATTTTAAGGCCGAATTTTTCCGCTGGTAGGATCATCCCCGCTTCCATCTCTGGTTTTTCGGAGATACCCAGCATAAGCGGGATACTGGGGCCGTAGACATCGGCATCAAGCAGGCCGACTTTGTAGCCACGTTTCTGCAGTGCTAAGGCCACATTGGCTGCTACAGAGGTCTTCCCTACGCCCCCTTTGCCGCTGGCCACCGCCAGTGTACGCTTTACTTTATCGATTCCTGCCAGAGGGTGCCTGGGAAACAATTTTTTACGTTCCTCTCCACTCATAGCCGCTAGCTGAACATCGACAGAGGAGACTCCGGCCAAAACTCCCACAACTTGCTTGATCTCATCAACCATTTGACTCTTTAGTGGACAGCGTAAGGTGGTGAGTGCAAGGGTGAGTTTGACATTTCCCTCTTCGATCATCACGTTCCTGATCATTCCCAGTTCAACAAGATCTTTTTTCAACTTAGGCTCATGGACTTTTTTAAGTGCTTCAAGTACTCCCTGTTTATCTATCATGTCCGCCTCCGCATTTTCTAAATCAACGCATACAACGCATTGTTCTGATCTGAAGGGTTTTATTGGAGATTTTGCTCTGACCTGGGGATTTAATACATTCACACTGAGCTTGCACAGCAGATACCGATATCTATTGTGGCACGTCAGCTCCTTTGTTTTTACTTCTGTTTTTTGTTTCTGAGCAAAAGCATCTTTTCCAACTAAGATTCTTTATCTGTCTTTAAATCCACTTCGTTGAATTTTTCCTTTCTCTTTTTGAAGGAGTTTTTTTATAGCCACCGTTGCCTTGTCTTCAGTAAAAAGACGATCGGCAAGTGAAGAGACGAGCTCGTTATATTTTGATCTGTTCTGCTCTGCAATTTTATAATGCATCTGGTGGGTCAGCTCTCCCCAGGCATCTTGAAATATGGACCGTATCTGTATTTCACAGGTCATCTTACCGGTGACAATCTGATGTTTATTTCCTTTGTGAACAATCTGGTCAAAGGTAACATCGCTAAGGACATGAATGGCGCGGTAGCCTGAAGCCTTAGGGTTTTTATTGTAATCTTCAATTGAATCGGTCAAGAGCGTGAGCCGCTTTGAATCCTGGAGAAGATTGAGCATGCCGTAACAGTCATCTTGAAACCAACAAATAATACGTGCCCCTATGAGGTCGTGAATAATTTCGCTGGGCAGATAAAATTCCGGCCATCCTTTCCTCTCAAGTTTGAGCAAGAAATTCTTGAGATCTTTGGTTCGACTAACAACCCTAATCGATTTTCGAGGCAAACGGTTTTCAAGAGTACAGGCAAGGGCCAACTTATCAAGTTGAATATGCAAGAGTTGCCGGATCGATTCAAGCTCCTCACCGTAACGATGGTAGAAGCGTACGGCTCGCTGGGATAATTCTTTAGGAGTCATTGCCATTCGTTTACATATCTCCAGTCAGTTTAAGGTGTGTAGTTATAAAGAAAGACAATAGATTCTTCGACGCAAGAAAGGCCAACTACACTCCATCCTTAAAGGAGGCCTTGCCCTTGTCACTACCATCCTGTCAAATAGCCAGAGAGCCCAAGTAACAGGCCAACAGAGAAGTTGATGCTTTTAACCTTGAAAAAGTCTGTTTTAGATTCTGCCAACATGGGGAGCATGCCATGCCCGTCCTGGACTATGGAGCTAGCCAGGAGGATACTGAAAGGGATTGCACCTTCAATAAACAGGGTGAGAAAGATGAGATGAGGACCAGACTCTGGAATCAGGCCTACCAGGCATGCTATCAGGAGAACAACAAGCTGGTTCTTTTGCATCCATCCTTCTAAGTGAAGTTGGTTGACCAGAAGGTGCATGAGCAGCAAGGCCCCTAAGGTCCAGAGAAAAACCTTGGGAACATGGATTTTGGCAACATGATTCCAGAGGTGCTCCTCCAGGAAATGATCTGGTACAGTGGAAACAATGAAGAGGGCCCCGAACGAGACAATAACCAGAGTGGACTTCATCCAGTTCCAGGAGGCTGGCCCCAGCTGGCCGGTATAAAGAGCAAAAAGAAAGAGAAGCAGTGTACTGCTGAGGATACCGCGTGCCGGCGTACAGTGGCGCCACTGTTTTCTGAGTTGCCCCCAGGGGAAGCAGTGACAGACATCTTCCCCATGGAGGTCAAATTCATGGGTGCAGCCCTTTTCATCTACTGCTTTTTTTTTGAATAGCGCATCCGTGAGGTAACCGGCAGCAAGGCCAATGCAGAGCAGAAGGACGAAAACCAGTGGTGCCTTTTCCGGAATCATTGAGAGCATGATAAATGATTCGTCACCACTGGTGGCAATCATGGCTGCTACCAGGGCTCCCAAGGTAATTTCCCGGTGTGTATACAAAGAAACTGCAGTAAAGGCACCCAAGCAACCGGGCGTGGCCCCCAGAAAAGAGGCAAGAAGATACTGTTTCCAAAGGCCACCTCGCAGCCCCTTTTGCCAGATTCCTCTGGAAAGGACATTGAGATATTCAATCAGCACCATCATCATGAAGACAAAACCGGTAATCATGATGGCGTGTGTTATAGAATGTTGGACAAAACTCCACATGGCAGCAGTACCAGATTGTATATTTATTCAGTCACCCGTTCATTCCTTTAGAACATCATTCAACACGGCATATGCGATTAACTGCAGGGCCAATACACCCCGAAAAAACAATGAATCAGCAAACCAGCTTGACGCGTGCAATCAAGTCCGTAAAAAATACTATTTAACACAAGCCCAACACGCTATGGGCCAACTCCTCGATAACCGGTGATGACGGTGCGTCCGGATACGCCGTAACGGCAAGCGTCCCTTCAGCAAGAGCACGGGGCAGGCAAGGGTCATAGGGGATCTCGGCCAGGAGATCAAAGCCATTCTCTGAGGCGAACTGCTTGATAAGTACTTTTGTCTCGGGATGAATATCAGCGCGGTTGATAACAATCCCCAGTGGCGTTTTGAAATGACCTGCCACCTCAATTATCCGCTGCAGATCATGGAGGGCGGATGGTGTTGGTTCCGTCACCAGCAGCACATAATCTGCTGCCTTCAGGGAGGCAATGACCGGACAACCGATACCCGGTGGTCCGTCGGTGATGAGAAGGTCTGCCCTGCACTCTTTGGCCTCTTTTCTGGCCCGTTTTTTTACCACATCAACCAGACGACCGGAGCTTGATTCTCCGATGTTGAGTGCACCAGCAACGACTTGCAGACCAACGCAGCTGAATAGGTTGAGCCTGCCGTTGATAACCGGTCGGATCTCAATGGCATCCACTGGGCAGCTAAGGGCACAGGCACCGCATCCTTCACAGGAATAGTTGATAATGACTGGTTCAGTATCACCGGTGATGGCAGAAAACCTGCAGATATCGACACAGGTCATACAGTGACTGCAAAGATCGTAATCAATAAACGCCTTTTCCGAGGCACTAATATCTTCAGTTGATTCAAGCACTGCCCCCAAGACAAGATGCAGGTTCGGTGCATCAACATCCGTGTCTGCCAGCACCACACGTGATTCTCCAGCCAGAATGGTGCCGATTGCGGCGGCAAGTGATGATTTTCCCACTCCGCCCTTGCCGCTCAGAATGACTATCTCTTTCATGTCTTGACCTCTGCAATATTTCGGGCAAGGCTATTCAGTGTTTTTGCTGGTCTTGACTGGGGAAACATCCGGACAATCGGTATCCCTGCCACGTAACTTTGAAGAAGTTGATCATCCATCCCCACTTCAGCCGCCACAGGTGTTTCATGTTTTTCCGCTGTCTGCTCAATGAATCCTTTTCCTCCTGGCAGATCAGCGCGATTCACTAGTATGCTCCGCTTCACTTCGAATTGATCTAAAAGGGACAAGATGAGATCCAGGTCATGAGCTCCTAGTGGGGTCGGTTCAGTGACGGCTATTACTTGGTCGGCGCCCTTCAAGGCATTGATCACGTTACAGTGCGTTCCCGGCGAGGTGTCGACAAGGATGATGTCGAACTGATCGGCCTCGTCAAACACCCGCTTCTTCAGCTCGTTAACGACCAGGGCGCTTTCTTCCAGACCCGGCTGGAGTTCACCGGTGTAGACGGTAAGATTTTTATTGACTGTTTTATAGGTCTGGCCGACGGTCTTCAGGCCTCGGGAGATCGCCTCGGTAGGACAGACCAGGAAACATGCCTCACAACCATTACATTCCCCCAAGAGGAGCACAGTTTTCCCTTTGGGCAGAAAAAGGCTGTTGAGTCGACAGGCCTTGATGCATTCCCCGCAACCGTTGCACTTATCGTCATCAAAAAGCGGCATGGTGATTGTTACATCCAGGGGCTGTTCATAAGGAAGATTCAACAGAATGGCCGCGTTGGGGGCATCTACGTCAGCATCAACCAATGCCAACCGCAGCCCCATATCAGCCAGGGAGGCGGCTATATTGACAGCTACTGTTGTTTTTCCAACGCCGCCTTTCCCACCGGTAACACCGATAACCGGCGTAGAAAACACCTTACGATGAAAGCTCTGGATGATTTCCGGCCGTAACCGTGTAATCAACTTCTTCTCCCTCTTCCCTGTCCTGGCCCCATACCCTGGCCCATCCCACGGCCCCTGCAGCGGCCGCCGCCTCTACCCCTTCCCAGTCCCGGACCGCAGATTACATCACCTCCGGCATCTGCACTTTCCTTGACTTGGCCTTGTTTGAATTTATTCACGGCTTCCTGTACCGTGTCGCCTGTCGAAGCACCCTCATAAATTTTAATTCCGGCACTCTCTAAGGCTGTATAAGCCTTAGGTCCCACATGTCCGGTCAAGAGAGCATCTGCACCTTTATCGGCAACGAGCTGGGCTGCAGCAATACCGGCACCCTGGCTAACGTTTGCCGCAGTGTTGTCCAAAGCCTCCATCTCCAAAGTATCCGTATCAATAATAAGGAGGTAGCGGGCTCTGCCAAATGTTCCATCGACCTTTGCTGTCATTTCCTTTCCGGTTGCACTCACACATAATTTCATGGCTACTCTCCTGAATTTAAAGAAAAATCATTTTTAAATTGACATGAGCCCGAATATCAAATCTCTTCCTCTACTATATGTAGTATATAATAAAGGAGGTAATTTACAAAATGCAATTTCGGACATATGCCCAA
>CAYPEU010000038.1:0-25260 GCA_964409855.1 uncultured Desulfocapsa sp. | reverse complement strand
TGGGATGATAGAAAAGCGGCTTAACCGTGACTCCACTTTTCTGTGGCAAGATCAGAGTGAAGTCTTCCCTTCTTTGGTGCCATCAGAAGTAGAGTTTTTCAGACTTTTGAGTTGCCCCTCAAATGACCTGAACCAGCTGATCGGTCCAGTTACATGTTATTTTTTATGGCCGATTATTATAAGGAAGGAGACCAAGATTCCTACTGGCAACATCAACCTGATTAGAATTAGCCCAAGTTGAGATTTATCGTAACAAGTTCTGGTCACAAATTCTTCTCATCACAGGATACAAGCGCTATGGTGCCTTGAAGGGTTGGCAGTGGCAAGGTTAAACGTTGACGGAGAAGCAGTAATGAAACCTTGTTCCTGAATACCACCTGAACTGCCCAAGTACCAGAGAGCAAAAATAGAGTTGACCTTCATTTCGGCGGCGCACAATCATGACTCACGGTCGTCTCGTTTAACCGATGGCTAAACAGGCGTTGCAGCACTAGGTGGCCCGGCAAGTATACGACGACGGGCAGCAGGATCATTCCTAGTGCGAGGTAGAACAGAGGGTGGATCAGGGTTTGTGGTTCTTCGCCGAAACCGAATGCCCAATTGATGTTGGCTGCGGGGTCAGTGATGAGGTAGGTCACCGGAAGGACAATCCAAGTCAGCAGTGTCTGCGCCGCCAAGGCGCGACGGTCGTAACCAAGCCGGCGTAGGAGGAAAATCATGATCAGCGGCAGTGCTATGTGAAAGAGGGAAAGACTGCGTAGGTAGAGGGGCCGCTCGGGCTCGAACATGTAGCTCGTAATGTCGAGCAGTTGGGACCCGGCAAAAAAGTCAATGATCCAAATGAGTTCGAATGGTAAGACCCCGATCGCCATCATGCTGTTGGGCAGCCGCCTCTCCGACCAGAGGGCCGCAAAAACAAAGAACAAGGCGATGTCGGAGGCCCAGAGAAAATTGGCTGGGCCGTAGTGATGCCAATAGACTGGCACGAGTACGCACAGGAACAGGCTGTACAGGATCTTGATCCAGAGCGGGATCCGTCCGTGATCTATCCATGACGGCAAAATGCCGTCGGATACCAATGACGTCCTTCGTCTCAACGGCCTTGCCCCCAATGCATGCCGGCGTAAAGTAGTTCCCGTGAGAGAACCGAACGAGGATATGAACTCCCGCAAGAGATGAAGAGTAGTCGGCGATTGGGTGCGCCCAGCCGAGTCGGCCTGACGCCCCAGGGCAATACCCCGGGGCGTTCCCTTTCCCGCGCCGCCCAACAGCCCGGCCCGTTAATGGTCAAAAGTGGAAAATACCTAATAGGCCTCTTGACAAGAACTAATCTGGTCATTTATGAAAGCTCAACATCTTATTGTCAGTATGTCACAAATTTTCGTCTAAATTAAAAGATATTTTGTAGTGGCAACATCAACTTGATCACAATTTTGCCAAGTTGAGATTTATCGTAAACATCTAAGAAAACGATCTTGTCTCATTCTATGGGATAGGAAGGAAACGGTCAAATAAGATTGGCAGGTGTAAGGTCTTATTGTGCCCGTTCATGCACAAACTTAGGATGTCTCCTGAATCTTCTCTGCGACAAAGAGAGAATTGGACGAGCCATAATTTGAGAGGTTAAAGTTGGAGGAAGGTCAGTTGCCCGCTCAAGTTCTTTCTTTCCAGAATGTTTCATAGTGGTTGGATAATATTTTTTTTCTGGCATAACTGTTTATATTCTTATTAATAATGGCAAAACGCAAAAAAGGGCTTAAAGCATGTTATGCTCTAAGCCCTTGATTTTACTGGTCGGAACGAGAGGATTCGAACCTCCGACCACTTGACCCCCAGTCAAGTGCGCTACCAGGCTGCGCTACGTTCCGAAATGTGACTTTCTCTTACCACGGAGTCGCAAGGCTGTCAACAAATGGTCGACAGGAAAGAGGACTTTGTCACTCCTTTTCTTCAAGGAGGTTTTTCATTGCCAGGAGCTCTTTTTTGATTTTTCCTAGGCAGTCAGGAGCGTTAGGCGATTTAGCCGTAGGCGGAAGCTGTTCGTTGCCTGCCAGGAACATTCTTGCCCCGGATAAGGTGTATCCCTTTTCGTGCAGCAATTCTTTAATCAACAGGATGACTTCGACATCTTTTCGTCGATAGAGACGCTGTTTGGAGTTGGCACGTTTGGGGTGAATCTCCTTGAATTCACTTTCCCAATACCTGAGCACATGGGGAGCCACCTGGGCCAGCTTGCTGACCTCACCGATTTTGAAATAGAGCTTGTCAGGTATGTCGACTCTCATTTCGGTGGTTTTTCCCTCCTGATGATTGAACCTTATCCGTTAATCTGATCCCGCATTTTTTTGCTGGGGCGGAAGCTGATCATCTGCCGGGGTTTAATGGTGATGCTTTCTCCGGTGCGTGGATTGCGGCCACGGCGTGGCTGCTTGTCCCTGACATTGAAGGTGCCGAAGTGGACAAATTTAATGGATTCGCCATTAAGGAGCCGGTCTTTCATCCTGTCCAGAAAGGTGTCGATAAGCTCTGAGCAGCTGCTCTGCGAGTAACCAAGTTGTGAGGTCAGGGCCTCGGCAAGTTCTTTACGGGTAAGATTTCCTTTGTTCATCGATCAGCCTTCTCTTAGACTTCCATTAAACTGGGAAGTCAGTTTGTTTATGATTTTGGTATGGGATTTATTGACATTCTTTTCGGTCAGGGTCTTTGTAGGAGAACGATAGGTTACAGAGATGGCAACACTCTTTATTCC
Organism: uncultured Desulfocapsa sp.; assembly: GCA_964409855.1. Lineage (GTDB taxonomy): Bacteria > Desulfobacterota > Desulfobulbia > Desulfobulbales > Desulfocapsaceae > Desulfocapsa. Next base: position 22,511 of record CAYPEU010000038.1, on the reverse strand, counting down.
TTTCTCCAAAGGTTTTCCCTGGTATACATCAAAGATTTCACAATGCTCTATGAATTTTTCTTTGCTTGTTCGCACTGTTTCCAGAAGATCTCCAGCCTTGACCCCTTCAGGTACCAACAAGGCGATATCACGTTTTACTGCCGGGAAGACTGGCAGGGAGGTGAAGTTTTTCGGAACTGCCTGCAATGAGCAGAGGAGATCAAAGTCCAGGTCAAAAAAGAATACATTCTGTTTGATCCCGAAATTTTTTGCGACCTCCGGCTGCAGTCGGGCAAGCTGGCCAAGAACCCCTTTTGGTGTATCAAGCAGAAGGCACTGCGCTGCGTCAGCATAAACGTCTGTTTCTCCCTGTTCAGGAACACGGAACTGTACCAGGTCAGAGGTACCACAGCCTTTCAGGCGCAGACTCTCCAACAGTTGCTCAACCACACCTTTGGCGTCAAGGATATCAACATTCTCATCGCCGAAGTGGAGGTGAGAGGCCTCACCATCTCTTCTCCCGCTGAGGATGCCTGCCAAGCGTTCTTTTTCAATGGGTTGCTCGTTTTCTCCCAGAGGGGTAAAGACCTTTCCCAGTTCAAAGAGTTTCACACCACTCTTCTGGAAGTTGATATTATGTTTTAGGTTTTCCAGGAGGGCCGGCAGGAGCATGGTACGCATTACTGACTGCTCTTCACTGAGCGGATTGAGCAGAGCTACCTGCTGTCGCCGCGGATCAGCGTCTGCAAGCTGCATCATTGAGTGATGTTTGTCGGTGACAAAGCTGTAATTGATGGCCTCGGAAAAACCCATGCCCGTGAGAAGAGACGCAGCTTGGGAGCGCAGTCGTCTCTGTGGATCCTGTTCCGGGTAACTGAGGCTGACAGTGGGCAGGCTGGTGGGAATGTTATTGTAGCCGATAAGCCTGGCCACCTCTTCAACCAAATCCACTTCTCGTTCGATGTCAATACGGAAGGTGGGTGGATTAACCCACAGGGTATCATCATCTTTTGCTTTGCAGCGGATACCAATGGATTGAAGAACATCGGCAATCTTGTTGTAATCAAGGTCAATGCCAAGGAGGGATGCGGTCCTGGAGATTCGCAGAGTCTGAGAATTCAGGGGGCGTACACCACTGTAAAGATCCACACCACCTTCTACGGCTTCTCCACCCGCAACCTCACACAAGAGAGATACTGCGCGTTCCATGGCGATGACGCAGCCGCCTGGATCGACTCCGCGTTCAAATCGGTAGGAGGCCTCAGACGGGAGGTTGAGCCTGCGGGCTGTACGGCGTATGGATATTGCATTGAAACAGGCGCTTTCCAGTAAGATGTTGGTCGTACTTTCTGTTACTTCGGAATTCTGCCCACCCATGACTCCGGCCACAGCAACTGGCTTCGCTGCGTCGCAGATCATGAGCATGTCTTGTTCCAGGGTACGCTCAACACCGTCTAAGGTGGTGAATGTCTTTTCATTTGACTTGGGGCAGCGAACGAGAAGCTGTTTTCCTTCCAGGGTGTCAAAGTCAAAGGCGTGCAGGGGCTGACCATATTCCATCATGACCAGGTTAGTGATGTCCACAACATTATTGATGGGACGCATGCCAATGGAGAGCAGCCGTTTTCGGATCCACCAGGGGGAGGGGCCGATGGTCACTCCCTTGATAAGGCGTGCTGCATATCGGGGGCATTGCTCTGAATCTTCCACGTCAACAGAGAATTCCCTGTTACGCATTTCAATGGAGGCCTCACTCACGGGAAGAGTCAGTGGAGTCCTGGTGATTCCTGCAACTTCCCTGGCTACGCCAATGACTGAGGCGCAATCGGGTCGATTGGGGGTTAAGTCCACTTCGATCTGGAGATCATCCAGACCCAGGGCTGCAAGAAGTGGCAGGCCATGGTCCAGATCATCGGGCAGTTCCATGATACCGGAGTGTGAATCACTGAGACCCAGCTCTCGCTCAGAACAAAGCATGCCGTTTGATTTGACCCCTCTGACCTTGGATGGTTTGATTTTCATGCCGTCCGGCATGATCGTTCCAGGGAGGGCAACAGCTGTGACTAGATCTTTACGGACGTTGGGGGCACCGCAGACTATGGAGAATATTTCTTCTCCCACAGCCACTTCGCAGAGGCGCAGCTTGTCTGCATTGGGGTGAGGTTCAACCGCAAGCACTTTGGCGGTTTTCAGCGGCTTCAGTTCCGGAAAAACTTCGGTGACACCTTCCACTTCCAGACCAAGCATGGTCAGGTGGTCAGCCAGGGCCTCCGGACTGAGATCTCCGGTATCTACATATTCTTTTAACCAGCTCAGGGTAAACTTCATGCTTTAATCTCTATCTCGTGAGGAACAGTGGGCTATGGTTGATCTAACACCGGTAAATGGTAAGTACGCCGGTATAAGTGCCTTATCAAAATATTTTCTTGGAAAAAGCAAGGAAATATTTTGTAACGCACTAAAATTGAGAGAGAAAACGAAGGTCGTTTTCATAGTAAAGACGAATATCATCTATACCGTATTTGAGCATGGCAATACGCTCGATACCAAGGCCAAAGGCAAAACCGCTGTAGATTTCGGGGTCATAGCCAACCATCTTGAAGACCGCGGGATCTATCATTCCAGCGCCAAGAATTTCCAGCCAGCCGGTACGTTTACAGACTCGACAGCCGGAACCGCCGCAGATGACGCAGGCGATATCTACCTCTGCACTGGGTTCGGTAAAGGGAAAGAAGCTGGGACGGAAGCGCAGGGCCAGATCCTTTTCAAACATTTTCTGGGTAAAGACGGTGAGGACCCCCTTGAGATCGGCAAAAGAGACGTTACGATCTACAAGGAAACCTTCCACCTGGTGGAACATGGGGGTATGGGTGATGTCGGAATCACAGCGATAGACCTTGCCGGGCGCAATGACCCTCAGCGGTGGTTGCTGGGTTTCCATGATCCTGGCCTGCATGGGAGAGGTATGGGTGCGCAGAAGAATGGAGTCACTCACATAAAAGGTGTCATGCATATCCCTGGCCGGATGATGGGTAGGGATATTTAAGACCTCAAAGTTGTAGTGATCGTGTTCTACGTCCGGTCCTTCGGCCACGGAAAAGCCAAGGCTTTCAAAGATGGAGCAGACCTCGTTCATGATCTGGGTAACCGGATGCAGTTTGCCGGTTTGCGGTCTGCGGCCGGGAAGGGTAAGATCGATGGCGCCGCTTTTTCCAGTGACGCAAGCGGCGTCTCCGGTCTGTGCCTGCTGTTTTTCAGTGTAGAGGGCTTCTATTTCTTTTTTGGCCTCATTGGCCATCTGGCCGAGTCGGGGTTTGTCCTCTTTGGGGACTTTTCCAAGACCTTTCATAAGAGCGCTGAATTGTCCCTTTCTGCCAAGAAAACGGATGCGGAACTCCTCCAGCTGTGCTCCATTTTCTATGGCGGCCAGCTGCTCTTTGGCCAGGCCCTGTAGACTGAGTATTTCTTGCTCCATGGCTTTCTAGATTCTTGTTCGGATATGCTAAGAATGTATCTCTTAGATTAATAATGGATTGAAATTGTAAACGTATGGTCTACCGCCAGGTGCCTTATTCCGGGATGAGGTATTGCCCTGACTTCTTCAGGGTAAGATTCCTGGTACTCGTTAAAACAGTATGCCGGTTCCAATGGGGATCGAAACCGGCATGAAGAAGCTAACCGAAGGCCATTTGCTGACAGATAGAGACTCTTTCAGGGAAGGATGTAACCACTGCCCTCTCTCTTTCCTGTGGTGTCAGAAAAATGACAACTCTATGGTCGAACGCACTACCGCTTACGCGTTTGCCTCTTTGGCAATATTGACAACTTCGGTAAAGGCCGGAGCATCAAGGATAGCCATGTTGGCGAGGACTTTCCGGTCCAGGTCGATATTGGCTTTTTTCAGGCCGCCCATCAGTCTGGAATAGTTGATGTCATTCATCTTTGCTCCGGCACTGATACGGGTAATCCACAGACGGCGAAAGTCACGTTTCTTGTTGCGACGGTCACGATATGCGTAGGCCAGAGCCTTATCAACGGCTTCAGTGGCGGAACGATAGAGACGGGATTTACCGCCCCAGTAACCTTTGGCAAGTTTCAGTACTCTGTTTCTTCTTCTGCGGGCTTTAAAGCCCCTAGTCACGCGTGGCATTGTGCTGCTCCTTTTAATTCAAGAGGACCGGGTCCTCTGTATAGTCTCGATAGCAGGGCCTGGGGGCCGAACTTTCAATGTATATTACATATAGGGAAGAATCTTCCGGATTACTTTACTGTTGGAGTCATCTACCAGCCCACTCTTGCGCAGGTTGCGTTTTCTCTTTGTGGATTTCTTGGTCAAAATATGACTGGTAAAGGCTTTAGAACGTTTGATCTTTCCTGAACCTGTCTTTTTGAAACGCTTGGCTGCGCCTCTTTTTGTCTTCATCTTCGGCATGGTAAATACTCCTTTGACTTCCTATGCTGTGCTGAGAAGCGGCTTGGGCCATTCCTCATTTTGCTTATCAATTGTAATAAATAGTTTGTTGCCCAGTTCCTGTCAGGTTTTTGGGCCTACAAACATAACCAGTTGCCGACCTTCCATCTTCGGCGGTTGCAGGATGGTGGCATCTTCTTCAAGCGCTGCACTGATCTTGTTCATTGCCTCTAATCCAACTGTCTGGCTGTAGACGATCTCACGTCCGCGAAAGCGCATGGTGAGTTTCACTTTGTGTCCCTGGCCCAGGAATTTCTTAATATTTTTTATCTTAAAGTTGAGATCATGTGTTTCAGTTTTGGGGCGGAATTTTATTTCCTTTGTCTCAACTGTAGTCTGTTTCTTTTTGGCTTCCTGCAGTTTCTTTGCCTGCTCATATCTGAACCTGTCATAGTTCATGATTTTGCAGACAGGCGGCTCTGCATTTGGTGAAATCTCTACCAGGTCAAGTCCCTCCTCATCGGCACGATCTTGGCCCTCAGCTGAGCTGACTATTCCAAGTTGACTTCCATCGCTTCCAATGAGTCGAATTTGCGCATGACGAATCATGTCATTGGTCTTAATTTTAACCTCACGCTGAACCGGGGCTCTTTTTCCTCGACGTTTAATTTCTCTACCTCCCTGAAACTAGGAATCCGTTGTAGGATAAGGCAATGGCTGTCATATACCACGCCCCTCCTTACACTCATTAGCAATCTTTTCGGCAAAAGCATCAATGCTCATATCCGCTATGTTTTTTCCATCACGCAGGCGCAGGGTAACCGTTTGATTCTCTTTTTCTTTGTCACCAATGATGAGCATGTAAGGAATTTTAGCCATCTGCGCTTCTCTGATCTTATAGTTCAATTTCTCATTGCGCAAATCTTTTTCTATCCTCACACCTGCCTTGCGCAGACGGTCATAGACCTCTTCACAGTAATCAGCCTGATCATCGGTAATGTTGAGAATTCTGGCTTGGACCGGGGCAAACCAGAGCGGAAACACACCGCCGTACTGCTCGATCAATACTCCGATAAAACGTTCCAAAGAACCCATGAGTGCCCGATGAATCATAATGGGCTGGTGGTCCTGATTATCTTTGCCGGTGTAGCTGACCTTGAAACGTTCAGGAAGGTTGAAGTCGACCTGGATGGTGGAACACTGCCAGGATCGGCCAAGGATGTCTTTGATTTTGATGTCTATTTTCGGCCCGTAGAAAACGCCTTCTCCAGGATCAAGCGAGTAATCCAGCCCTTTTTTCTCCAGGGCCAGTTTCAACGCCTCGGTTGACTGTTCCCAATGCTCGTCAGAGCCGACATATTTGTCTGGTCTGGTGGAGAGGTAGATCTCGTAGTCCTCAAAACCAAAAGTTTTGAGGATATGCAGGTTGAGATCAAGGATATTGAAGATCTCGTCTTCGAGCTGCTCGGGCATGCAGAAGATATGGGCATCGTCCTGAGTAAATCCTCGTACCCGGAGCAGTCCATGCAGGGCTCCAGCCCGTTCGTAGCGGTAGACCGTTCCTAGTTCGCACCAGCGAATGGGGAACTCCCTATAGCTTCTTTTACGGCTGTTGTAGATCCCGATATGGAAAGGACAGTTCATCGGTTTGAGCTGATACTGTACCTCGTCGATATCCATGGCCGAGTACATATTCTCGGCGTAGAAGTCGAGATGCCCGGAAGTCTTCCACAGATCCTGGCGGGCAATGTGCGGGGTGTAGAGCAGTTCGTAATCGTTGCGGTAGTGCTCGTCCTTCCAGTAGTCCTCAATGAGCTTGCGAAGGAGCGCCCCTTTAGGCTGCCACAGGATCAGGCCTGGACCGATTTCGTCCTGGATGGTAAAGAGCTCAAGTTCTTTCCCAAGTTTTCGGTGGTCCCGTTTCTTGGCTTCTTCCAGGGCGTTGAGATATTTTTTCAGCGCCTTTTTGTCAAAGAAGGCAGTGCCGTAGATACGCTGCAGCATATCGTTTTTTTCGTCACCCCTCCAGTAGGCACCGGCAACGCGAAGGAGTTTGAAGGCCTTGACCCAGGAGGTGTCAGGAAGATGGGGGCCTCGGCAGAGGTCGGTGAAATCACCCTGCTGATAGATGGAAACCGTGTCCACATTAAGATCGCGGATCAGTTCAACCTTATATTTTTCCCCTTCTGCCTCGTAGCGTTTAATGGCTTCGTCACTTGTGATTTCACTGCAGATGAAAGGCTTGGCCTTGCGGACGATCTCCTCCATCTTGGCTTCGATTTTGTCAAAGTCATCTGGGGTGAAGGGTTCATCCCGATCAAAATCGTAATAGAAGCCGTTCTCGATGGAAGGACCGATGGCCACCTTAACATCTGAACCAAACAGTTCACGAACAGCCTCGGCCATCACATGGGCCGTGGAGTGGCGCAGGATCTCCAATCCTTCCGGTGAGCCGATCTGGATGAGGCTTAGATTCACATCCCGGGTGAGCGGGGTAGAGAGATCCACTGGGCTGCCGCCGTCAAGTCGTGCAGCCACCGTCTTCTTCCGCTGTTTGTTGGAAAACAGTTCGGACAGGGCCTCTTTGACGGTGGTCGCTGCCGGCATGGAAGCGATTGTGCCGTCTTCTAGTGTGATCTGGATATCGGTCATCTGCAAAGTCTATAGAATAGCAAAGGCTAAAGTTCCTACGGGGCAGAGCTCTCCGTATGAACTTTAGCCTGTTAAATCTGGTAGGCGCGGGCGGTTTCGAACCGCCGACTTCCACCATGTCAAGGTGACACTCTCCCCCTGAGTTACGCGCCTGTATTCGATCTTCCTGTCCCTGATTTATCAGAGTCAACAGGTTGTCATCTTTCTCTCATGCACTCTTTTGATCATGAGAAAAAAGATTTACATAAACAGTGTCAATTACCAGTATCTGTCAATTCTGTCAAGAAAAAATGAACCGAATCATGACCAGAATGCCAGGCCTGTTTTACCTTGTTTTGCTCCTGCTTTCAATGGCTCGGGCAAGGGTGTGTTTGTCAGCGTATTTGATATCCATGCCCATGGGAATTCCACAGGCCAGGCGGGTGACAAGAACAGGCCTGTTCTGCAGCCTGTCGATGAGATAGTTGGCCGTGGCTTCTCCGGGAACGGTAGAGCTGGTAGCAATGAGGATCTCTTTGATCGTCCCGTTGCCTACCCTGGCTTCCAGTTCGATCGCTTTGATCTCACCGGGGCCGATCCCGTCAATGGGAGAAAGGACTCCATGGAGAATGTGGTAATGGCCCTGGAAGGTCCCTGTCTTTTCAATGGCCAGAAGATCGCCAGGCTGTTCAACCACACAGACCAGACTGGCGTCGCGTTTGGGATCTGCGCAGAGGGCACAGGGGTCGCTCTCGGAAAAGGTGAAACAGCAGGAGCAGAGTTGGATGGAACTGTGCAGTTCCATCAGGGCTGTTGCCAGTTCCCGGGCCTCTGCAGGAGGGCGTCTGAGGATGTTCAGGGCCAGTCGGGATGCGGTTTTTTTTCCAATCCCGGGAAGCCTGGTCAGGTCCTGGATCAATCGTTCCAGGGCATGTGGTACCACCTGTGGAGACATGGTTTAGGAAAAAATATTGGAAATACCTGGGATGTTGAGGCCCCCGGTAAGTTTTGACATTTCAGCCTTGCCCATATCTTTGACCTTGCGCAGGGCGTCATTGGTGGCTGCGACGATGAGATCCTGGAGCATCTCCTTGTCATCACCAGAGAGAATATGTTCTTCGATCTCAATGGAGATAATTTCGCTCTGTCCATTGGCGGTTACTGTAACCATTCCGCCTCCGGCACTGCCGGTTTCCGTTTTCTGTTTCAGTTCTTCCTGCAGGGTGGCCATCTTCTGCTGCATCTGCTGGGCATGCTGCATGAGGGAACTCATGTCCATGGGGAAATCCTCGATTTAGTATTGTGTTGGAGTTTGCGGGGATTGTGGTCCGCTTGTAGACTTTAAGGATAAGACTTGGTATGGGTCTTGGCAATATTCTTTCTCTGGATTGTTTTTTTTAAACGGTGTCAGCGGCTTCTTGGTCCGACTCGGATATCGCCTATCTGACCGTTAAAAATCTCGGTTGCCATGAGTACCAGTGGATCATTGGCCAGCCTCTGCCGCAGCTTATGCGGACTGTCATTGTTCTCCAACTCTTTTATCTCCTCTTGATCCGGAGTGATGAAGCGGAGCTTGAGGTCTTTTTGGAAAAAGTCGAGAACAAACTCGGTGAGGAGTTTAACGTTTTCTTTTTGGCGAAGCAGGGTGCAGTTTGCAGGATCAGAGAAACTGAGCTGGAGTTCTCCATTTTTTTCCCGGGAACTATCGGCTCGCTGCAGGTCTTGTGCCATCCACAGCTTTCGATCCTTGACATGGTCAATGAATTCGGGCCAGTCACGCCTTACATCGTGTTGATGGGGGTGGGGGGTCGGTTTTGTCTCCTGACGGACCGATTGCGTTTTTTCTTCCTCAGGGAAGGGGGGCTGTTCCTCGGATAGGGGAGGGGCAACCGGTTCTTCTATGGGACCTGCTGCCGGAGGCGGTGGGGCTGCCGGTTCAGGTTTGGGGGCCTGAGGCAACTCTTGCGGCGCCGGCTGTTTTTTTTTTGCCTCGCCCTTCACAGGTGCGGGTGAGTCCTTCGGGACTGTTTTCCCTTGCACAAGGGAGTCGAGCTTGCCCAGGAGGCGTGAGACGGGAATCACCTCGTCGGCCTGAATGATTTTGAGAAAACTGCTTTCCAGGGTCAGTCGGGGCTGGGAGGAATAGCGCATCTCTTCCACACCCTGCATGAGCAAGTTTAATTTCATGTGAATGGTTTGTGGGGAGTGCTGCCCGGCAAGATCCCGGAAGAGTTCCAGTTCCTTCTGCGGAATATCGATGAGCTCCTGACAACCATCTATCTTGCAGAGAATAAGAGTACGAAAGGCGGTGAGGAGATCAGTGGTAAAACGTTTCAGATCCACACCAAAGCTGAAGGTCTCATTGAGGGCCTTGAAGGCAGCCCCTGGATCTTTTTCCAGAAGAGACCTGGTCAGGTTGAGGATGATATCGCGAGAGACCAGGCCCAGAACCTGAATCACATCATCCACTCCAATCTCTGCTTCACCATAGGAAAAAACCTGATCAAGGAGACTGAGTCCATCACGAACAGATCCCTCAGACTCACGGACAACAAGATCCAGTGCAGCAGGATCAATGATGACACCCTCTTCCTTGGCAAGTCTTTGGAAATGGGTGCCAAGCTCCAGCCCTGAGACACGTTTCAGTTCATAGCGCTGACAGCGGGAGAGGATAGTAATGGGGATCTTATGCAGTTCTGTGGTGGCAAACATGAAAAAGACATGTTCCGGCGGCTCTTCCAGGGTTTTCAGCAGGGCATTGAATGCCTCTGTGGTGAGCATATGGACTTCATCAATGATGATGACTTTGTACTTCAGAGAGGTGGGAAGGAAACGAATTTTTTCCTTCAGTTCACGGATCTCCTGGATCCCTCTGTTGGAAGCACCATCTATTTCATAGACATCAAGGGCAGAGCCAGCTGTGATCTCGAGGCAGGAAGGACAACTGTTGCAAGGGTTCTTTGCCATCCATTTTTCACAGTTGATTGCCTTGGCCATGATACGGGCAAGGGTTGTTTTTCCTACTCCCCGGACACCTGAAAACAAAATGGCATGGGCCACCCTGTCTCGCACCAGGCTGTTCTGCAGGGTTTTGACAACCGGAACCTGGCCAACGACCTGGTCAAAATTCTGGGGGCGAGATTTTCTGGCTAGGACCAAGTAGGACATAGGCTGAAGAGGCGGGATCTGGAAAAGATCATCTGTTCAGGGGGAAAAAGATGATAGCCGGGCACCCCTGTTACACACTGAGGGGGTCATTACCGTTGCTTCCTCCCGGACCTGGCGGGGTTCATGATCCTCAATTGCACAGGACCCGACTATCAAAATGAAATTCAATGATGGTGAAAAAGAACGTGTGACAAAGAAACAAAAAGGTGATGGAATATTTCACACGATTCCCTTTCAACTGCTTTTATACTCACTCTGCAAAGAGGCGTCAAGTGAATTTGCAGAAGACAAGGAAAGTCGAAATGGTCCGTTGGAGTGGCAATCGTTGGAGACGGTGATGCGCCGCTTTGTCGAATACACGAAAATAGGAGTCGACCCAGCCCTGAAGGAGTCTGAAAAAGGTGATGACTTTAACTAAGTTACACCTTATACTTGCTTTTGATAATAGGAGACGTAATTATCTTTCACCTTTGACTCTGAGAATATATGACTCCTGACCATCTCCCCTCTTGGAACCACTATTGGCCTGCCTGCCGGCACGTTCAGGTGAGTTTCATGGTAAGCCTGCTCTCTCTTCTTCTCTCTGTTCCTTTAGCTGCACTGGCAGCGGTTCCCCTCGAGGTCGAGGTTGTTGGCCTGGAAGAGCCGCTTGAGAAAAATGTGCTGCATTTTCTCGACATTGCCAAAAAAAAGGATGATGAAGATCTTTCTGTCCGGTGGATTAAGCGACTTCACGGACAGGCTCCGCAACAGATCCGTGAGGCCTTACAGCCCTATGGTTATTATCTTCCTCTCATCCAGCCACAACTGACAGAAACAGAGGGCGCATGGTTAGCTGTGTACACCATTGATCCGGGCACACCGGTAAAAATCACCAAAAGAGACATCCAATGGCGAGGAGAAGGGGCAGCTCTCCCTGTCTTTCAACAGAGTATAGAAAAGTACCACGGACAAGCTGGCGACCTGCTGATCCATTCAGAATATGAATTAGCAAAAAGTGAATTCCTGAACCTCGCCCTTTCTCAAGGCTATCCGAAGGCAAAAATTACCAAAAGTGAATGGTTGGTGGATCTGGAAAAAAATAGTGCAGAGATGACGCTCCATATGGATACCGGGCCACTATACTATTTTGGAGAGATCAGGTTTAAACAGGATTTCCTTGATCAGGAGCTGTTGAATCACTATATCACCCTCGAGGATGGCGAGCCCTATTCACATGAATCTTTACTGGAGTTTCAGCAGAATCTGCTGGCGAGCAATTATGCCCGCGAGATCATCATAGAGCCGTTGTTTCATGAGGCCGTTGATCAGCAGTTACCGCTGGATGTGCTGATGAAGCCGATTGCTCCCCACAAACTCTCTTTCGGCCTTGGCTATGAGACGGATATCGGGGTTCGTGGCTCAGCGCTCTGGACCAATCGCCTGGTAAATCGCCATGGTCATCATTCGGAGATGTATCTCAAGGTATCTGAAAAAGAAGGTACGCTGAGAGGTCAATACAGTATACCAGTGATAAAACCTCTGACTGACAGATGGGTATCGACTGTCGCCTATGAATATGAGGAAACGCCAACTACTGACAGCAGTACCTTTGGTCTGGAAACAGCTTTTGTAAGGAGAAATCTGGATGATACTCGTTTCTACAAGGGCTTTGTCCTTGCTACCAGCGAGAAATTTGTTGTCGGTCATGACCCTAGAGTGACCACCAGTCTGCTCACCCTGGGCGGAACTGCTCGTTTTTCTGAGATGGAAGAAGATATGTTCCCGCAAAACGGACATTATTTGTTTGGTGATTTTCGTGGTGCAGCAGAAGCCCTGCTCTCTGACACCAGTTTTGTCCGTATGCACCTGAAAGGCAGGTATATGCTGGGGTTTGGAGAAAACGGACGCCTTGATACGCGGATGGAAATCGGTGCCGCCTGGGTTGATGATTTTGACATCTATCCCGCCTCTCTCAGGTATTTTGCAGGTGGTGACAATTCAGTTCGGGGCTATGCTTATGAATCCCTGGGCCCGGTTGATGATAATGGCATCGTTGTTGGTGGAAAGCAGGTAATAACATACAGTTTGCAATATGACCATAGGGTGGCAGAATCCTGGCTTCTCTCAGGGTTTGCAGATGCGGGGAATGCCTACAACGATGACCTTGATAAAACCTATGTGGGTGCAGGAGTCGGGGCTCGCTGGCTGGCACCCTTTGGTTCTTTACGGGTGGATATTGCCTGGCCGGTCAGTGAGCAACCGGGACTGGACGACTGGAGACTTCATGTTGGCTTTGGAGCAACCCTGTGAAAAAGTGGATTATACGCATATCGGCAACCCTGTCCGGCCTGCTACTCTTGCTCTTTCTTGGCGGATTTTATCTGCTCGGTACCGAGAGTGGAGCAAGATTTCTTGTGGTACAGGCCGAAAAACAGCTGGATGGACAACTACACATCGGCTCCAGCAAGGGGAAGGTGCTGGACCGTCTTGAGCTGACAGATATTCTCTTTGACAGCCCTGCCGGCAAGGCAGAGCTTGGTCGCCTGGTGCTGGACTGGAAAACTAAAGATCTGCTGCGTCTGCACCTTCATGTTCTTGAGTTCACGGCAGATGATATATCCTATAGTGTTCTTTTCAAGCCTCCGGAACCTGAGCCTGAAGCAAGCGGCCCGCTGACCCTGCCTGACCTGACCCTGCCAATCACCATCACCATTGAAAAACTTGGGATACACAATTTGGTCTTTATCTCTGCACCGGATGCTGAGCCATTGACAGTTGACAACGCCACTGTTGCCCTGCGTTGGGACGAAAGCGGCATACAACTGGAGGAACTGGGCGTGGCCATGCCGGAAGTCATCCTTCAGGCACAGGGACAAGTAAATCCGGTTGGTCACTACCCACTGCAGCTGAAAACGAGTGTGGAAACAGTGAGTTCTGACTTACCCGCCCTGAAACTCCTAGGCGTGTATAGAGGGGACTTGCAGGAACTTGTGGTGCAGGAACAGATCAGCGGTGATATCAGTGCAGAGCTCTCTCTTACTGTGCAGCATGTTATCGATGCCCTGGCCTGGCAGGGAGAGCTGGAAATAGAGGAGCTGCGTCCGGCAGCTTTCAGCCCTGAGGTTCCTGGTGTCTTAAAAGGAAAAATACAGACCAATGGAAACCTTCAGCAGGCAGCAGTTACAGCAGCTCTCAGCATGCGTGACGATACAGCTGCCGAGGTAAACTGGGACGCAGACCTTGATGTGGGTGCGAATCTGGAAACCCTGATGGTAACTGTCAACCAGCTTTCACTCCAGCATGCAGACACCCCAGCGCTTATTGAGCTTGCAGGAACAGCTGATGGTGATCAAAATCTGGATCTCACGCTCCACTGGCAGGGGTTGCAGTGGCCTCTTGGCGAAGAGGCAGAGTATCGTTCAACACAGGGAGAGGTCACCCTCAAAGGAAGCGTGGACGACTATCATCTGGCATTGCATGCAGAAATGACGGGAAGGCAGATTCCTGCAGCGACCCTGCAGCTCACAGCAGATGGAAACATGGAGAGTGCCGAGAATCTGCAACTCACTGTCAATCTTCTAGAGGGGGTAGTGGGCGTGCAGGGCAAGGTGCAATGGGCACCTGCTGTTGAGTGGCAGCTGAGTACTGATGGAAAGCATATAAACCCTGGTGTGCAGTATGACCAGTGGCCAGGCAAACTTGACTGGCTTATACAAACTGAAGGGAGCATTGCAGATGCGGGTGTCGTTGCCAATGTAACACTGGATCGCATGGAAGGATGGCTCAGGGAACTGCCTGTTACAGGGAACGGCAAGATACAGATAACGCCGGACGATATTGCAATAAACGATTTGCACTTCTCTTCGGGCAGTGCAGTTTTCACGGCCCAGGGCAGGCTCGGCCACAGTTCCGAGCTGAACTGGAAAGTGGATGTGGCAGACTTTTCCGATCTGCTGCCCCAAGCTGGCGGACAGTTGTATGGGAGTGGCGCTGTTCAAGGAGAGATGAGCGAACCTCAGGTGACATTACAACTTTCCGGATCTTCTCTTGTCTTTTCTCAACTGAATCTGGAGCAGATTCAGGGAGATGCAGAGCTTGATTTGAGCTGGACAGATCCGTTTAGCCTGAACCTGTCAGGAAGCAACTTGAAATCAGGAACGAATCTGATAAAACAGTTTGCAGTGCAGGGAAATGGCACCATGGAGGAGCACGCTGTTCAACTCCTGGCAAGCCATGATATGGCAGATATTACCTTTGGCCTGAAAGGCGGATATCTGCAGGAACAGTGGAAGGGCGTGCTGGATCAATTCAATATTGCTTCTCCGGACCTTGGTACATGGCAATTGGTGGAACCGGCAAAAATTTCTGCCGGTGTAACTGCAGCCAATATGGAGAAGATGTGTCTTGGCAGGGAAGAGAGTAGTCTCTGTGTCAACGGGTCGTGGGATGTAGAGAACACCAATACCAACGGCGAGGTGCAGATAAACGGATTTGCGCTGGCCTGGCTCTCTCCCTGGTTTCCGGATACGCTGGAGAATCTGGATGGTCTTTTTTCCGCCAAAGCCACTGCAACCATGCAGGAAAAACTGAAGGCGGAGGTGAGCGCAGAGATCACGCCGGGAACCATTTCCTATATCACTGATTCAAACAAGGGTAGTCTGGCCCATGAGGGCATGAAAGCGGATATCCATGTGGTCGGAGATGGTCTTGATGCTGACTTCCTGCTTAGTGTTGACTCTAATGTGATCAGCGGCAAGCTGAAGTCACCAGATCTATTGAAAACAGATGTTGGAGATCAGGCAAGGCTAGAGGGAAAACTGCTTATTGATGCAAAAAAGTTTGATCTGGTTGAAGTGTTAGTGCCGGATGTGCAAGAGCTGAATGCAGCAATCAATGCTGATTTCAAGGTAGGGGGGAATCTGGAACAACCGGAGGTCAATGGAGAAGGGGAGTTCAACATCACACATCTCTTGATTCCTGTGGCAGGTCTGGAGCTCACCGACACAACCGTGGATATCTTGGCCGGCAACAAGGAGCTGAAACTCAATGGAAAATTTAATACTCCGGAAGGCTCCATGGTGCTTGATGGTAAGGCCGTTCTGGATAGCTCACAAAATTTGCCGGCACGGTTCAGCTTCAAGAGTGATAATTTCAGGCTGGTAAACCTGCCTGAAATTCAGGTGTTTCTCACCTCTGACCTGCTGCTGGAAAAGAACAAGGAGTTGGTCACTCTGTCTGGTGACATCACCATCCCAAAAGCTGATGTACTGCTGCGGGACCTGCCGCATGGAAGCCAAACAGCATCCCCTGATGTGGTGATTATCCAGGAAATAGAAGAAGAGGACGAAAAGGCACCCATGCAAATGAAACTCAAAGTGACACTTGGAAATGATGTCCACTTTGCCGGTCTGGGAGTCAACGCCTTTATTGATGGCCAACTGAGCATAACTGCCGAACCAGAAGAACAGGTGATGGGCAGTGGTGCATTCAATATTAAACAGGGGAGTTACCGGGCCTATGGTCAGGATCTGGATATTGAAACAGGGGTCATTTCTTTTCCCGGCGGCCCGTTGAGTCAGCCGGGAGTTAATCTTCGGGCCACAAGAACCGTTGGAAATATTGTGGCTGGTATCTCTGCCATTGGTCCTGCCAGTAAGCCAAGGTTGACGACCTTCTCCACTCCTTCCATGTCTGAGAGCCAGGTGATTTCCTACCTGCTCACCGGATCAGCCCCAAGCGATGCAGGGTCAGGGACTAAGCTTTCTGTTGGCCGTCAGATCAACAACAAGCTGTCCGTTGTCGTTGGCACAGATGTAAAAACCGGTGAAAGTGAATTTGTTGCCCGCTATCGCTTGAACCGCAAGATCCATGTGCAAACCACGACGGCAGCAAACAGTAACGCTGCAGATCTTTTTTATACAGTGGAACTTGGAGGGGAGGATGAGGAGGATAAGGAGGATAAGGAGGATAAGGAGGATGAAAATTTGTAGGCTGATTCAGTCGTGAAGAGGAGTCTGGTCTTCCGCAGCTTTCATCCATGGTCATGATTGCTATTCAAACACATTGCATGGAGATCGAGCAGGGGTGAGAAGGTGCAAAATGGTGTGAATCAAGAAAAGAAGGCCTGTAACTCGTTTGAGTTGCAGGCCTTCTTTGCGTCAGGCGGAGTGGGTGGTTGTGGCATAGCTGTGGAATAAAGTGAAACAAAAAAGAAGACCCCCTGTAACTCACTTGAATTACAGGGGGTCTTTGAATTTGGCGGAGAGGGTGAGATTCGAACTCACGGTACTTGCGTACACACGCTTTCCAGGCGTGCACCTTAAGCCACTCGGTCACCTCTCCTTAAAATTGACTTACTGCGTATCAATTGAGTGCCTTTCTATACTGAGAACAGAAAATTCGCAATCAAAAATTCAGCAGAAGATAAAAAAGCTCTCAACAATGAGGCTAAGAACGTATGCGTCGTTCTCTGAAAAAATCTTTGAGGAGGATTGAACATTCTGTTTCACAGATCCCACTGGTGATTTTCAGGGTGTGATTGAGAAGATTGTCACTGCCAATGGAATAACGAGACTGGACTGCCCCGGTTTTGGGGTCAAACGCGCCAAATACCACCCGTTCCAGACGGGCATGGATGATAGCCCCCATGCACATGATACAGGGTTCCAGGGTGACATAGAGGGTGGTGCCGAGAAGTCTGTAGTTGCTGACTTTTTGGGCAGCCCTGCGCAAGGCAAGAATTTCAGCATGGGCAGTGGGGTCGTTGCTGCTTATCGGACTGTTTGCACCTTTGCCAAGGATTTCTCCATCCTTGGTGAGGATTGCTCCCACCGGTACCTCGCCCTGTGCTGCTGCTCTCCGTGCAAGTAGGAGGGCTTGTTTCATAAAAGTGATATCAGTCGTATGTTGATCCATGAGGGGAAATGAATGTTGGTTTGTCTGGGGCCTTAGCAAGGCGCTGTATAGTTGTCAGAAGAAGTAACCCGAGCTCACCAGAAGAAAGGTAACATGAATTTCATTTGCAAAAATGGGAGTCACCGCATATTATTGTAAGTGAGTTACAAATATGGAATTGAAGACCGGTTTGTTATCAAAGGAACCCCATGTATACACTCTTAGCGTATGCGATTCCAGAAGAAAGTCGTCAGATCATGCAGAGTGCCCTTGGTGATAAGGCTCGGATAGAGTTCTGTTCCCATCGGGATGGACTCTTCACAAAATTGCAGGAGCATGAATATGACCTCCTCTTTCTCTTTATGGAGGATGTCAAATCAGGGATTCCACTGCTGGAAAAGATTGTTCAGCGTATCCCGCAGACCCCGATTATCTTAATCAGTCAGGAGGAGAAGGCAGAACTGGTGGTTGAGGCGTTGAAAAAAGGGGCCAGCGACTATCTTGTGCATCCGCTTTCCGTAGCTCGTGTTGAGGTGGCGATGGGAAGGGCTCTGGAAAACAGGGCATTGCGTCATGAGGTCGACTATTTGCGTCATAAACAGGATATCGTCTATCAGTTTGACGAAGTCATTGCTTTGAGTCCATGCATGAGGCAAGTGGTGAAAAGTCTGGAGAAATTTGCCAAAACAGATTCCACCATTCTTATTACCGGAGCAACAGGAACCGGGAAAAGCTTTCTTTCTGGAACGGTTCATTACAACAGTCCGCGAAGACAGAAACCCTTTATTAAGATCAACTGTGTCAATATCCCTGAAGATCTCCTGGAAGCAGAGCTTTTCGGACATGAACGGGGGGCATATGGTGGGAGGGAAAAGCTGCGCATTGGCCGTTTTGAACAGGCCGCCGGCGGGACCCTCTTTCTTGATGAGATCGGAGAAATCAGTCTTGGACTCCAGGCCAAACTGCTCCAGGTGCTGGAGGAAAAATGTTTTGAACGGGTGGGGGGCAAAAAGACCATTTGCACCGATGTCAGGGTGATTGCCGCCACCAATAAAGATCTGCTGGAGCAAATCAATCAGGGAAAATTTCGGGAAGATCTCTATTATCGGATCAATGTCCTGCCCATCCGTCTGCCGGCACTGCGGGAGCGGCATCAGTGTCTGCTGCCGCTGGCTCAACATTTTCTGAAAAAATATGTAAAATCACTGGGCAGTGAGGTGCGGGGGTTCACCGATCAGGCCCTGAAGCAGATTCGGGAGTACCGCTGGCCGGGAAATATAAGGCAGTTGGCCAACACCATTGAGCGTGCTGTTATCCTTGAAGATGACGACTTGGTGGATGCCAACAATCTTTCTCTGCCTCTGGAGAGAGTGTGCAGGAGTGTTCCTGAAAGCATTAAAGAAAGGACTAAAGGGTCACTTGCAGGTCAGGAGAAGGAATTGATTCTCAAGGCCCTGGAGGACTGCTTTTGGGTACAGAAAAAGGCTGCTGAACAGCTTGGAATCAGTGCAAGATCTTTGAACTACAAGGTAAAGAAATTCGGGATTACTCATCCCAACTGGCGTAAACACAAATGATGGCGTTGCGAAACTTCCTACGCCTCGCATAGGAAGTTTTTCCTTAGCCATATTTCATGCCTCAGGGTGTGTTCCTCTCTCGCAGTCCTGCAATAAAGGGACCCACTGCCTGTGGACCTTCGTCTTCCACCAGCCTGATGGTACGGGAGCCGATTACTGCCATATCTGCCTTTCCTTTCAGGGTTTCGATATCTTCCCGGTCTTGGATCCCAAAACCTACTGCCAGCGGCAGAGAGGTCGATTCACGGCAACGGCGGAGGTAGTCGTTGAAATCCTGTCCAAATTCTGATTTTTTTCCTGTTACTCCGCGCCTGGCCACGCAGTAGATAAAACCCCGGCCTTGTTCCGCCAGCTCGCGCATACGTTCATCGGTGGAAGTCGGGGCAAAGATCAAAATGGGGGCCACTTGGTATTTTTCTGCCAAGGCGAGAAAGGATTCTCCCATCTCCGGCGGCAGGTCCGGAATAATGAATCCCTGGATCCCGCTCTCAGCAGCCCTTTGTATGAAAGGCTCTTCCCCGTACTTAAAGATGATATTGTAATAGGTCATGTAGAGGAAGGGGATGTCATACGTTGCCGCCATTTCAGCTCCAAAGACCAGGCACTCTTCCACTCTGGTTCCCTGGGCAAGGGCATCCTGGTTGGCCTTCAGGATGACTGGCCCGTCTGCCATGGGTTCAGAAAAGGGGATCTGCATCTCGATACAGTCCACTCCGTTTTCCACCATCTGCCTGATGACTTCCCTGTTGGCATCAAAGGAGGGGTAGCCCAGGACAATGTGGGTCATGAGCAGAATATCTTTTTCTTTTGTTCTGTCGCGTAACTGCTGTTCTAACTGCATACTATGATCCTTGTAACTGGTTATTTGCTGCTGTATTCCTTTCCTCGGCCAATGATAAATTCTTTCCACGAAGGATCTTCAAAGGCATGGGCGATGGTGAAGATATCCTTGTCGCCGCGACCCGACTGGTTGATAATAATGGCCTCGTCCGGTGAAAGTTTTCCGATTTCCCTGTAGGCCCCGGCAAAGGCATGGGCGGATTCCAGGGCCGGGATGATCCCTTCTTTTTTCATGGTAAGGTTCAGGGCCTCCATCACCTCACTATCCGTTGCCGATTCAAAGCGGACCTGTTTGTTTTCCCACAGGTCGGTGAGAATGGGGGAGACTCCGACATAGTCAAGCCCGGCTGCCACTGAATGGGTCTGTTTCATCTGTCCGTCATCATCCTGGAGGAACATGGTCTTGTATCCCTGGGCTACACCTGGGGAGGCGTCGGAACTGCTGAGACGGATGGCATGGGCCCCACTGGGTTCCCCGTGCCCACCGGCTTCCACGCCCACAAGCTCCACATCCTTTTCGTCAAGGAAGCGTTTGAAGATCCCCATGGCATTGGAACCGCCTCCGACACAGGCGTAGACCTTGGTCGGCATCTTGCCATGATATCTCACGATTTGTTCTGCTGCCTCTATCCCGATGATGGACTGGAACCAGGCCACCATTTCAGGAAAAGGGGCAGGTCCGCAGGCCGTACCAAAGACGTAATGGGTGTCGTCCACATTGGTAACCCAGTCGCGAAAGGCCTCGTTAATGGCATCCTTGAGGGTCCTAGATCCATCTTTTACCGTAACCACGGTGGCCCCCAGCTTTTCCATCCAGAAGACATTGGGGCGCTGGCGCATGACATCCTCTTCACCCATGTAGATGGTGCAATCGAGTCCGAATTTGGCGGCCATGGTGGCGGTGGCCACGCCATGCTGTCCGGCGCCGGTTTCAGCAATCACCCGTTTTTTACCCATCCGTTTGACCAGCAGTCCCTGGCCCATCACATTGTTGGCCTTATGGGCACCGGTATGGTTGAGATCTTCCCGTTTGATATAGATCTGGGCACCACCAAAATAGCCGGTCAGGTTTTCAGCATGGGTGAGCGGGGTGGGGCGGCAGGAATAGGTCGACATCAGGGACAGATACTCTTCCCAAAATGCAGGGTCCTGCCGACAACGTGTATATTCTTCTTTCAGCTCTTGAAATGTCTGATAAAGTACTTCAGGGATATAGGCTCCGCCCCAGTTTCCAAAAAATCCGTTTTTGTCTTGGTTCATTTAGTGCCTTACTCCATATCTTCTTGTTTTTTTGGACAGAATGTCAAAATTATGTTTCAAATTAAAATATTAGGAATTACAGCCAAGGCACTTATCCCGGCTTTCTTACCGTTTACCGGGGTTATTTACTCCAGCAAGGCTGTTTTTTATAAAATTCAGAATATGAAGAATACACTACTTTGAATATTTTTCCCAAGACTGATGGGAAGCTTTTAGTGTTTTGAGCTGTTTTCTGCAGACAGCTGCAAAGTCTTCCGGGTAATGTCCATTGATATAACGGAGCTGGGCTTCGCTGAATGCCCCTGGTGATTCCGGCAGTCGAGGGAGAAAAGTATAGAGCAGGTGTTGCCCTTTTTCTCCTTGTCTGCCCAGTCGCTTGGGATACTCGATGGAGGTGACCATTGCAGCTCCCAGGCCGGCAAGGGCTTTCTGCGCGAGATATATTCCATGATTGAGTGATTCCCTGGTTGCGGTATCGGCCTCCAGGATATTCCCCACCACCTCACCCTTTTTGTTGTGCAGGGCTATGAGCTGCAGCTCCCATTGCGAGGTCTGGGCCTTGGGGACAAAGAGCATGGTGTGTTCATCTTCCCAGACTGTCAGGCTTGCTTCCAGGTCACTCCGACCGTCCATCCGAAGGTTATTGCGAATACAGGCCAGATAATCAGCAAAGAAGTTCTCACCTGTCTCATCTCGATAGTCTCGTATTACCTCAGCTACCATATCGCCACAACCAAAGGCGGGCATGGATCCACAACCCTGCTGCAGATCCCCGGAAAAGGTCTCCACCTCCTGCGGGAGCATGGCGTATTGCTGGTGGATCTGTTGATGCGATGCATGGAGACGGTACCTGGTGGGTGCATAGTCAAAACCGAAGTTCCAGCCCCAGAGTGTGGCTGTGAATTCCAGGGACCTTTCCTCCATGATCTTCTCTACAATTTCCTTTCTCAATGTTTCCAGTTCTTCAACCGAGAGCATCTGCTCTGTGGTGTTCCATTCAAGTTGCAGAGAATTGGCGAGACGGACAAAGGTGCGCTGGTAGTAGAGGTGACGTAATCCTTCCATGTCCCTCTGCGACAACTGGTCAATGGAATAGCGGATGGCATCATCACTCATGTTCGCAGCATAGTGACCTCCACCAATATAGGAGTTGCGGCGCAGGTACTCGAAGACATGGGTCTTCTCTCCTGCTCCATATTCTCCGATGATCTCACTTCCCCCCTGGGCTCCCGGGCGGAGAACCATAATCTTTTTATAGGCGTCAGGCAGGGCAGGATTGTTGGCCACTGCCTCGAAAAGTGCATGGTCCTTGAAACGAACCCGGGTGCGCCCTTGGTCATCCACATCATAGGAAAGTCCGGTGGGAAGGCCTGTGTCATCAATTTCCAGGTAACAGGAGAGCTCAGCCAGTCTGGCCAGGTCCCTGGGGTCGGTGGAAGTGGTGGCAAGGGCGAGGAGGAGAGGAGGCGGTAGCTTGTCCAGAAGGGCGACAGGAAGCTGTTCCTCTTCCAGTAGAGTGCTCAGGGAAAGGTCCTGTCTCCGGGGAAGGCTGATTCGCTGTGGGTCAATCGCACTGGCATCGGCCCACTCCTTGTCGATGAAGGTCGTTCCTTTAAAAGGCAGGGGGTTGGGGATCTCAAAGATCCAGTCAGCGTCTTCAACCTTTACAGATCCGTGAGGGAAATTTGTCTGGTTGGTATAGGGGACCCCTGATTGCAGATGACCAAGGCATTCAATCTTTGCCTCAGACCTGAGGTTGTTAACGCTAT
>CAYPEU010000037.1:0-25665 GCA_964409855.1 uncultured Desulfocapsa sp. | reverse complement strand
TACGGGTCATTCTCGCTTCGGTGTAACGCATGGCTGCCGGAGAATCACCATCCATAGAACCAAAGTTCCCCTGGCCGTTTACCAGGGGATAACGCATGGAGAAATCCTGGGCCATACGAACAATGGTGTCATAGGCTGCTGTATCACCATGGGGATGATACTTACCGATCACATCACCGACTATACGGGCTGATTTGACATAGGGACGGTTGAAAAAGACGCCGAGTTCCCGCATGGCAAAGAGTGACCTGCGGTGAACCGGTTTCAGACCGTCACGGACGTCAGGCAGGGCCCGGCCGATAATGACGCTCATGGCATAGTCGAGATAGGATTTTTTCAGCTCTCGTTCAATGGAGATAGTGGGATTCTGTTCTTCAGTGGTCATAAGAAAAATTTTTCCGATATAGGTTTGTGAGTTTTAAATTTTTCACTTAAAACTTAAAACGTAACACTTAAAGATATCTTTTATATATCTAATTCAGTGACTTCCAGGGCATGATTCTGGATAAACTCTCTTCGCGGTTCCACCTTGTCTCCCATGAGGGTGGTGAAAATATCGTCTGCCTGCTCCGCATCGCTGATGGTCACCTGGACAAGAGTTCGATTTTCAGGATTCATGGTGGTTTCCCAGAGCTGCTCCGGATTCATCTCACCCAGACCTTTATAACGCTGGAGATGACTGCCCTTAAAGGTTTCATTACGCACGATCTTGATCATCTCTTTCCAGTCAACGGCCGGAAATTCCTTGTCCCCGGCTCCCTGTACCCCTCGCATGACAACAAAGGGACAGCGAAGGAGTGGTTGAATATCATCAAAAAGACCAAGAGCCGTTCGATATTCATTAATAAGAGGAATCTGCGGTCCCAGGGTTATCATGATCTGGGCCTTACCCTTGAGGGCTATATCCACCTCGTAACAGCTGGGCCGCCAGCGGCAGGGACGAATATTGCCGATGATATGTTTTTCTGGAGAAAGCTGGTCCACCAACCCTTTTACAAAGGATTCATCACTAAATTGATAAGCTGAATGCAGATCATTGGTGAGGAGAAAATGGAGCATCTCTTCCCATATATTCATCCTGCCAAGATAGGCGACAACTTTCTGATAGACGGAAAGTTTCCTCAACAGTTGAACAAGAGAATCTTCTTCAATGACCTTTTTTTCATCGTTTTCGGCCTTTATTTTCAGAATGCGGCTGGCCTCATTAAAGATATGAGAATTGAGATTTTCCTCCTCAAGAAAGTATTGTTCCTTCTTTCCTCTTCCCAGGCGGTACAGCGGAGGTTGACCTATATAGACAAAACCGCCCTGCACCAGGGGCAGCATCTGTCTGTAGAGAAAGGTAAGGAGCAGGGTACGGATATGGGCACCGTCCACATCAGCATCGGTCATGATAATGACCTTGTGATAGCGAAGTTTTTCCATATCAAATTCATCTTTGCCGATGCCGCAGCCAAGGGCCCCGATAAGTTGTTTGATCTCTTCACTGCCCAATATTTTGTCAAATCGCGCCTTTTCCACATTCATAATCTTGCCCCGCAGGGGAAGAATGGCCTGGACTGAACGATCACGACCCTGTTTTGCCGAACCGCCGGCAGAATCACCCTCGACGATGAATATCTCTCGCTTTGCCGGATCCTTTTCCTGGCACTCAGCCAGCTTTCCAGCCATGAGAAGGGAGGTTGATCCCTTTTTGCGAGAGAGATCTCTGGCCCTCTTTGCAGCTTCCCTGGCTCGTGCTGCTTCAACGACCTTGGTCAGTATCTTTTTTGCTTCCTGGGGATTTTGTTCAAGGTATAAGGTCAGTTTTTCCGTACAGATAGACTCGACTATGGATCGAACCTCTGAATTTCCCAGCTTGGTCTTGGTCTGCCCTTCGAACTGCGGGTCAGGAACATGTACTGAAATAACGCAGGTCAATCCTTCCCTGACATCATCACCACCCATTTTTTCCTTCAGGTTCTTGGGGATAATATCGTCGCTTGCATACTTGTTTATACACCTGGTAAGGGCGCCCCTGAAACCGGCAACATGGGTGCCTCCTTCTTTTGTGTTGATATTATTAACAAAAGAAAAAAGCCTTTCTGAATAACCATCAAAATACTGAAAGGCCACCTCCACCTGGACCATATCCTTCTCAGCAGCGAGAAAGATGGGTTCAGAGTTCATGGGGGTACGTTTCCGGTTGAGATATTCCACATAGGAGATAATACCTCCCTCGGCATGGAATTTATCTTCAGCTCCAGTACGTTCATCCTTTAAGTAGATACGGACATTCTTATTGAGAAAGGCGAGTTCGCGGAGGCGGTTATTGACGGTTTCGTAATTATAGGTAGTGGTTTCGCTAAAAATATCAGGATCCGGGAGAAAGGTAATGGAAGTTCCTGTCTTCTCACTGGTGCCGATTATTTCAAGGTCACCTACTCGATCTCCGTAGCTGTATTCCTGGCGATAGATATTTCCATTCCGTTTAATTTCCGCCACTGCCTTCACAGAAAGGGCATTGACAACAGAGACACCCACACCATGGAGTCCACCGGAGACCTTGTAGGTGGAATGGTCAAACTTTCCTCCTGCATGGAGAGTGGTCATAACCAGTTCCAGGGCAGACATTTTTTCCGTGGGATGAATATCCACCGGGATACCCCGGCCATCATCACGAACCGTTACCGAGTTATCTTCATGGATGATGACATGGATACGTTCACAAAAACCTGCCAGGGCTTCATCTATACTGTTGTCGATGACTTCCCATATCAGATGATGAAGTCCGGTCTCGGCAGTATTCCCGATATACATGGCCGGCCTTTTTCTTACCGCTTCAAGACCATCAAGAACCTTTATCTGTTCCGCACCGTATTCTTTTTTTTCTTCAGTCACTCGTTTTTCCTTTTTTCTTGAAGAAATGAAAATATCCACTCATTATAAAATGAATGGATATTGTAATAAGTTCTTTAAATTGTTTTATAACTGCATGGGCATGATAATGCTCAGGAAGCCTTCATCCGCGTCTGACTTCATCAAACAGGGGCTGTTATTGGAATTGATATAGGCATCTACGGTATCGCATTCCATGACCTGAAGCGTTTCTATGAAATAGCGGCAGTTAAAGCCGAGAACAAGGGGTTCTCCTGCATAGGTTATCTCCTGTACATCTTTGGCACTGCCAAGATCCGCATTTTGCGAAGTGAGTATCATCTTTCCGTTTTCCACCTCAAGCTGAATGGTATGAAATATATCCTCAGTAAAGAGATTGATCCGTTTCAATGAATCGAGAAAGGGAGTCCGCTCTATTGCTATTTTATTTTCCAGCTGCACTGCATCGATAATAGCCCTGTATTGAGGAAATTCGCCTTTTTTCAGACGAATGACCATGATGGACTCATTGTCTCTTACTATCATCTGTTTTTCTTCAAAAGAGAGTTCAACCGTATCACGGTTATCACAGAATTTTTTCAGTTCCTGTACCCCTTTTTTTGGGATCAGGGTTATTGGGTTGAGGTGCAAACGGTCTATGTCTGCAGCAACATCTTTTTCCATGATGGAAAGACGATGACCGTCCGAAGAGATCATTCGAAGGTAGGATCGTTCGTCTCTCTTTTCTGCTTCAAAGAGTACATTGGTCAGGGAGTAGACGTTTTCCTGTTCGTTTGCCACTGAGTAAATGACCTTATCAATGAGTTCAGAGAAGATACCGGCCTCAAAGGAGACAAAATTGTCTTCTTCAAATTCAGGGAACTCCGGAAATTCGTCACTGGCCATACCAGCCAGATTATAGGTACTGAGCCCTGCAGAGATGACTACCCAGCTGTTTTCTGTCTCTTTAATTTCTACGGAATCAGATCCTGACTCTCGCACAATCTCAAAGATTTTTTTACTGGGAAGGGTTAACGTTCCCTGATCATGAATTTCAGCAGGGACCTGGAGCCTGAGTCCCACTTCAAGATCTGTTCCAGTGAGGATAAGGGCATCACTGGTGGTTTCGATGAGAATATTGGAAAGAATGGCAAGGGTAGCCCGCTTGCTGGTGATGTTTTGCAGGCTGTTGAGACCTTCCATCAAGTCGGATCGTGATACAGTACAATTTAGTGTCATATGGGTATCCCTTTATTAAATAATCTTTTTATTATTGTTATTAAGGGGGTTAGTATGTTTAAAATCAAATTAACATACTAACATGTTGGTTATTTTTATAAACAATGTGTTGTGAAAAAGAAGAGAGATTTTGTTTATTTCTCGTTTTTAACAGCTTATCAACCGGGTTATGAATACTCTTTTAACAAAGGGGTGTTGAAAGAGTGTTGATAAAGAAAAAATAATCAAATATTAAGATGGAAAAACAGCATGATAATGCTCTCTTGAGCTTTGTTTGATTCTAGTGCAAACAGGGTAAAAATACAAGATTTATTCACTGAATAATCATTTATGGGAAGAGTGAGGAATGAGACTCTTTATAGGGGAAGTGCAAGGTGGATAAAAGACGTGTCTTACAGTTAGATAAGTTGATGTTAACTGCCTTAAATAATGGTGTATTTCCAGGTTCTGCAGTGGGTTTTTCACAGTGGACCGGAAATGCCTATGAACGCACCATGAAACATTACGGTTCTTCTCAGCTTATTCCGGAGAAAAAAGTTCTTGAAGAGGGGAGTGTTTTCGACCTTGCCTCGCTCACAAAACCGTTGGCCACCGTCCTTGTTTTCCTTTCACTGTTTGAAAAAAAGAGTCTGCATCCCGGGAGCAGGCTGGGTGAAATATTTTTACACTGTCCTCCTGATAAAAGGGAAATTACAATAAGGGAGTTGATGTCACACCATTCCGGGCTGCCGGCTTATCGGGAATATTTTCATGAGTTGATAAAAATCCCTGGAGCAGAGAGAAAAGAAGTCCTTCTCAAAAATATATTAGGGGAAAAGTTATGTGCCCAACCAGGAACGACTCCCTGCTACAGTGACCTGGGTTTCATGCTCCTCGGTCTGATCAGCGAAAAAATAACAGGCAGTACCCTTGATGAATTGGCAAGCTCAATCATATATACCCCTCTAGGGCTGCAAAAAGACCTTTTTTTTGTTGATACAGACAAAACAAGGGGTAAGGGCTTTGTCTCTACCGAAAAGTGTTTATGGGAGCGAAAAATGCTTTGCGGCAGGGTTCATGATGATAACTGCAGGGCAATGGGAGGGGTGGCAGGACATGCAGGGCTTTTTGGCACTCTCCAGGGGGTGGTCCAGCTCTGTGAACAGTTGCTTGACCAGTGGCAGGGCAGGGGGCAGCAACCAGCCTATGGGAATACACTTCTCAGGCAGGCCCTCACCCGGGTAAACAACTCAACATGGACCCTGGGATTTGATACACCCTCTGCACAGGGATCGAGCAGCGGCAGGTTTTTTTCACAGAGAAGTGTCGGTCATCTCGGGTTCACCGGTACCTCTTTCTGGATCGATCTGGAGAAGGAATGTATTGCCGTGTTATTGACAAACCGGGTGCATCCAAGCCGGGAGAATGAGAAGATCAGGGAGTTCAGGCCGCTTTTTCACGACACACTCATGCAAGGCATTGAAAAAAAGGCTGAAGGATGAAGAGTGAATATAAATAAATCCGATGGGGTTGTTTTTTCTTAACTCCCCCTTAAACAAAAAAACCCCTCGTTGCTCAGGCAAGCAACGAGGGGTTAAGCTTTCAGGAAAAAGCCTTAAACTACCACCAGCAAACAGTCTGGTCAGCAGCAAAGATTTTTTCAACAAGCTGGTCATAGTCGGGAGCGTCAACATTCAGATCAAAAGAATCTGCGTCACGATCCCGGTTCAGGATTTCTACCAGTGTTTTTGTCTCATCACTGGGTGCTGAACGATATACTTGTAAAATTTTCATTATCTTTCTCCTTATTCAGCACAGGCTGGTGGTGGCTCATTGGTCTGTTTCGGCAGGCCATAAGGGATGATATAATCAGCCTCACGCATGGCTTCACCAAGTTCCTTGAGATCGATCTCTTTGATCATATTCTCTTCCAGCTCGGCATCATAGGTCTCTTCAGGAACGGCAGCACCGCAGCTGTAGACCTGTCCTTCCATATCCATAATCCAGGCAATATTCTCTTTCATGTAGCTGGAGAAAGAGGGAAACTCGCCGTTGAGAATAACAGGGTAGCCATAGTGATTCTCCACAGCAAGACCCAGGGCAGAGCGTACACCGTCGTTATACATACGGTTCGCAATCAGAATATATACTTTTAAAGATTCCATTTCGTAAGCTCCTTATAATACGATGTACTTTCCGCATTCGTCGAGCTGAGCGCCGTGGAATGCCTGAGTTCGCATCTGTTTGTCGTTCAGACCGGCAGGGATATCAGCAGCTGAGTCATATCCTTCGCAGGTATAACTGTCAGCACAGATAGCGATATCTTCCTGTCCGCACAGATTGGCAAGAGCCTCGAAACGGGGATCTTTGGTCAGGTGGATTGATTTATAGGTAAAGAAAATCATGGGTTGTTTACCGGCATTTTTGGCAGCCTCGGCAATTCCAACCACGTGCCGCATGTGCTGCGGAGAGGTTACAAAAATAGCAAGTTTATTTGGATCAGCAGACATGTGCTTTATCCTCCTTTTAAAAAACTAACGTGGGAAAATATCAACCTTTTTTAACATAAAAGCTGATGAAACCAGACTGCTCTTTCTCACCCAGGTACTCGTGTCCTGCGCGGGCACACCAGCCGGGGATATCATTACGGGAGCCTGGATCAGTACCATCGATCTGGAGAATTTCGCCGGAGCCAATTTTTCCAATCTCTTTTTTGGTACGGAGAAGAGGCATGGGGCAGCTCAGCCCTTTTGCATCCAGTGTAGCTGCTACAGCGAGTCCGTCTTCGGCAACTTTGATGTCACTCATTTGGTTTTCCTCCTAAAAATATTTTTCGGTAGACTTAAACGTGACTGTTTTTTTCTATCTAAAAATTTGCCCCCTGCGTACGTATGGGTACGTAGGAATTGATAACAGTCTTGACTAATACTTTAGGGAAAAGATTATGTCAAGGGCAAAATGAATGAGTATTCAAGTAGATACTTGATGGTTAACTGTTTGTTTTTATAGAGTAATAAGAAAATTCAACACCTTGGAAAAACCGGTTTTTTTGCCCTTAGATGCTTGACAAAAGCTGTGGGCGAGAGTAGAAAACTCACCTAGATTATAAGATTAACCCGCTGAAAGGAGGAGAGTATGAGTGAAGAAAGTGTGATGGTAGGTAAGGTGAAATCACTTTACAAGACTTGTTGTCAATCGGAGTGGAACCCTACAGTGGCAGGCGCCCTTGTCGCGTTTCTTTCCATATTGATTATGGCCTGGTGGCGTCCATGGGGAGCTGTTGGTGCCATCAGAAACTGGGGTGACTGGATTATCTATGGGATGAATACCATCATCGGGGTCGAGTCAGGAATACTTGGCTATTACGATGAAGCTCCCAAGAGTGCTTTGATCAGCTCCGGTTCTGTTATCGGTATCGGTTTTATTGTTGGTGCCTTTATCTCAGCCTGTCTGGGTAAAGATTTTGCCTTTCGTTTTCCCCCATACCGGGAATTGGTCAAGGCTGTGATTGCCGGTATCTTTATGGGTGTTGGTGCTGCCCTTGCCGGCGGTTGTAACGTCGGTGGCATGTACAATGCCATCGGTAACCTGGCGGCCAATGGGTTCACCATGTGGATTGGTCTGGTGGCAGGTGTCCTTCTGGGCCTGAAGCTTCTCTACATGGAGATGGAGCATATTTCCTGGGGGGATGGTGGTTCGGCAACTATTAATATCCCCAAACCCGTTCAGAACATCCTGGCCATTGCTGCCATTGCAGCTCTTATCTGGGGTGCTTACACCTATGCCGGAAATGAAGACAGCGACTATATTGCCTCACTTGGCGGTATCATCATGATTGCTGCCGGGCTGGGCTATACCATGCAGCGCGGCCGCTGGTGTATGGTACAGGGCTTCCGTGAACCCCACATG
The DNA here is from genome assembly GCA_964409855.1 of uncultured Desulfocapsa sp. Lineage (GTDB taxonomy): Bacteria > Desulfobacterota > Desulfobulbia > Desulfobulbales > Desulfocapsaceae > Desulfocapsa. The sequence goes on along the minus strand of CAYPEU010000037.1, from coordinate 17,682 downwards.
ACCGGTGACTGTACCCTGGCAAAATCAGTAGCCCTTTCCATTCTGCTGCTCGCCATCGGTGGTGCTGTACTGAAATACAGTGTACCCATTGCCCACGGCGGAGAGCCTGTTCTGCATCCCATCAACTATGTACGCGGCACCTTTGGCTGGGGCTCTGTTGTTGGTGGTTTCATATTCGGTCTTGGCGCCATGCTTGCCGGTGGCTGCGGTTCCGGTACCCTGTGGCGTGTGGGTGAAGGTCAGATTAAACTCATCCTTGTTGTGCCTTTTTTCGGTATAGCGAACTCCCTGATGGTGACTTGGTTCAAGAACTTTGGCCCCGATGAAATCAACCTGGAAAAGGAAGGCGGACTCGGTTCCTATGTCTTTCTTCCCGATGTCATGGGATATGGCTGGACGCTGGCCATGATCGCCTTTGTCATGATGCTATGGTACCTGGTTGTGACCTGGAACGAAGATACCGACAAACTGATAGTACCCATGTAATATCGGGTCGCAGGGCATTTTCTCTGTTTCTGGCAGAGAGCTTATAAAAATCGCAGGTTCTGCTGGTCAGAATCTGCGATTTTTTTTTGAGTTTATTCGCTTTGTCTTATAAAAGAGAAGAATGGTTTCTGAAACACTCCGTCAAAAAATATTGTCCCGGCGTGATGCACTGGGCAGTGAAGAACAGCTCCGCTGCAGTCAATTGATCACTGAGAGGGCTGTTGCCCTGGAGCAGTTTACTGCTGCTCATACTATCTTGGTCTATGTCAGTTTTCGCTCTGAGGTGGCAACCCGTACCCTCATCGATCAAATGCTTGGACTGGGGAAAAAGGTGGTGGTGCCGGTAACGTTGGTCAAAGAAAAAACATTGCTTCCGGTCTTCATCAGGGACCCGGACGTGGACCTTGCCCCGGGGTACTGCTCGATTCCTGAACCGAGAGTCGAGATCAGGGAATCCCAACTGGTCTCTCCAGACACCATTGATCTCATCTTTCTTCCAGGCTCGGTTTTTGATGAGCGGGGGGGACGAATGGGCTACGGCGGGGGATACTATGACCGTTTTGTTTCTGCCAGGGCACCGCAGGCCCTGCGGGTGGGACTTGCCTATGAACTGCAGCTGGTAGAAAAGGCGCCGCTGCAGGAGCATGATGAATTGCTGGATCTCATTTTGACCGAAAAACGAACAGTTTTTGGCAGCCGTTGATAACCTAGCAGATCTATAACTGAGGAGAAAAGATATGCGTAAGACCGCAGTATTTAGAGATCCGCTCTTCATGGACCACGATCCCGGTTTTGACCACGTGGAGTCACCTGAACGTCTCAAGGTGATCCATGAGGTGCTGGACAGAGATGAGGTCAGAGAGAATTTTGTGTATCCTGATTTTGTTCCAGCCTCCCACAAGATCATCGGTCTCAATCATACACCCGGGCTCATGAGCCGGGTGGGGGAGACAGCCGGAAAGATCTTCGACAGCCTTGATCCGGATACCAAGACCTCGCCCGATTCTTATGCTGCGGCCTGTCTGGCAGTTGGGGCGTTGACCAGAGGGGTGGATCTCCTGCTGGCAGGAGAGATTGACAACGGCTTTGCCCTGGTGCGTCCCCCGGGGCACCATGCGGAAGCGGATCGATCCATGGGTTTCTGCCTCTTTAATAATGTTGCCGTAGCCGCCCATTATGCCTTGCAGCAATGTGGGCTCAAGCGAGTGATGATAGTGGATTGGGATCTCCACCATGGAAACGGCACCCAGCACTCCTTTTATAATACAGACAAGGTACTCTATCTCTCCACCCACCAGTTTCCTTACTATCCGGGCACCGGATCGCTGCAGGAAACCGGGCAGGGGAAAGGGGAGGGCTATACCGTGAATATCCCCCTTCCCGGATATCAGGGAGACAGTGATTATGCTACAATCTTTGATGATATCGTCGTTCCTGTCGGCCGACAATATCGGCCGGAACTGATCCTGATCTCCTGCGGTTTTGATATCTACCAGGGTGATCCTTTGGGGGCCATGGAGGTAACTGCCCAGGGATTTGCCTACCTGACAAGGTGCATGGTCAACTTGGCGGAAGAGGTCTGTGACGGGAAACTCCTGGTGACCCTTGAAGGCGGATATAACCTCACGGGCATGCGTGACGGGGCCATGGCTGTCCTGTCCGAGCTCTGCGGGCACCCTCTGAAAACGGGTCTCCCGACCAACCTGAAGGAAAAAAGGGCGGGTGATCTGGCAAGGGAAAAATCAGTGCATCCAGCCATTGACCAGGCAAGGGATGTTGCAAAAAAAATTTGGAAACTGTAGGATCCTGAACAACATAATCAGTTATCAGGATTCCGCTTAAAAAAAGAGGCTCTGCTTGGAGGAAACACAGTCAAAAATATTGGTCGCCGATGACGATACCTTGGTGCGCAGCACCGTATCGAACATTCTAGAAATGTTCGGTCATACGGTCAAGGCGGTCACTGACGGCAAGGATGTGATCGAAGCCATTGACGACTCCTACGATGTCGTTATCCTGGATATCAACATGCCGGGGATGAATGGTTTTGAGACCTTGGCTGCTCTGAACGGTTTTGCCTATGATATCCCCGTGCTCTTCCTCACCGGAGCGGGTTCCATGGATTATGCGATGAAGGCCATTCATCTTGGGGTCTATGACTTTTTGACCAAACCCATTGAGGATATCGATATCTTTGATGTCAAGATCCGCCGTGCCATAGAAAAACGGATGTTTATCCGCCGTGAGCGTCTCCATAAAAAGGAGCTGGAAGAAGATATTCGGGCCAAGGCCGCAGAACTGGAAGAGACGAACAAGCTCCTGCTTACCTACAGCCACAGTCTGGAAAATGCAACGGTTCAGTTGATGTCCAGCCTGCAGAATGCCATGGAAGAAAAGGATTTTTACACGGCTGGACACACCATGCGGGTAACCGAATATGCGGTCCTGCTCGGACAGGCCATGAATATCTCTGAAGGGGACCTGGTTGTCCTGCGTCGTGCCGCTCAGTTTCATGATATCGGTAAGCTGGTGATCGATCTTTCCTGTATTCAAAAAGCGGGAACACTCAGTGATGAGGAGTGGGCCCTGATCAGGAAACACCCGGGTATCGGGGCAAACATTATTAACCCCCTGGCCTTTTTGAAAAGGGAACATTTCATCATCCGTCATCACCATGAACGGATGGATGGAAAGGGCTATCCGGACGGGCTCAAGGGTGATGAGCTGGATCTGCTGACCAAGATTCTGATTGTGGTGGACAGCTATGATGCCATGACCTCAAAGAGGAACTATCGTCACAACATGAGCATGGAAGAAGCGCTTGCCGAACTGCAACGCTCTGCAGGAACACAGTTTGACGAGTCGTGTGTGCTGGCGTTCAGTGAGGCTCTTTCTGAATTGAACAGCAGCGATTATGCCTTCTCCCGTGAATACAGGGAAAACGAAACTTTTGAGCCCAACAATGAATAATTTCAACAACCCGTATTGCTACAGGTTGTGAGAGATCCTCTCTTTCAATAGAAGAACATATATGAAAATAACGCGTAAAGAAGTTGAACATGTGGCAAACCTTGCCAGGTTGAACCTGAGCGAAGAGGAATTGGCCACAATGACCGGACAACTGGACACGATCCTCTCCTATGTGGCCAAGCTTGATGAGCTTGATACCGATGGTGTAGAACCGACCACCCATGCCTTTTCCATTACCAACGCCTTTCGGGAGGATGAGGTGACAGCATCACTGCCCCGGGAAGAGGCCCTGGCCAATGGACCAAAAGAAAATGGTGAGGCCTTCATAGTACCCCGCATCATTTAAATGGGGGGAGTGGCCACAGGCAGCGCATCTTCGCGCGATCGCCCCTGTCCGCATAGTTAGACTATAGCGAACAGGGGCGATCGCACGAATCTGCACCACCTGTAACCACTTACAAGTTCTTATGTTGAAACTGTATTGAAAAGAAAAAAACTTTAGGCCTAAAGGCCTTTTTTTTTATTTTGAGGCATTATCGTAATGAACCCTTTTGAACTAACCATAGGCCAGGCACGGACTGAGCTGGACGAGGGAAACCTCACCTCCCGTGAACTCACAACCAGCTGTCTTGATCGTATAAAAGATGTGGATGGCGAGGTGAAGTCTTTTCTCCTTGTTGCCGAGGAAGAGGCCCTGCGGCAGGCAGATGCGGCAGACAAGAAGATTGCCGCTGGGAGCGCTGATCCGCTCTGCGGTATTCCCTTTTCCATCAAAGACCTCTTGTGTACCAGGGGGGTAAGCACCACCTGCGGATCGAAAATTCTCGAAAATTTTGTTCCCCCCTACGATGCTGCGGTTGTCGAAAATTTGAAAAACCAGGGGGCGATCATCCTCGGCAAGGTGGCCATGGATGAATTTGGCATGGGATCCACCTCTGAGAATTGTGCCTTTCAGGTCCCTGAAAATCCCTGGAAGAAGGGCTATGTTGCCGGTGGTTCATCCGGCGGCTCAGCCACTTCCGTATCTGCCATGGAGTGTCTCGGTTCCCTGGGCTCAGATACCGGTGGTTCTATCAGACAGCCGGCATCTCTCTGCGGGGTGGTGGGCATGAAGCCGACCTATGGCCGCGTCTCCCGCTATGGCCTGGTGGCCTTTGCCTCGTCCCTTGAGCAGGTGGGCCCCCTGACCAGGGATGTCACTGACTGCGCCCTGATGATGAATGGTATTGCCGGCTACGATAAACGCGACTCCACCTCTGTGCAGCAGGCGACCCCTGATTATAGTGCTTCCCTCACCGAGGGACTGCAGGGGATGAAGGTGGGGATTCCCCGTGAGTATTTTGGAGAGGGGCTGGATCCGGAAGTTGCCCGTGTGGTGGAAAACGGGATAGAGATCCTCAAACAGGCAGGAGCCGAGGCCGTGGAAATCTCTCTACCCCACACCGAGTACTGTGTTGCTGTCTATTATCTGATTGCCCCTGCCGAGGCCAGTTCCAACCTGGCCCGTTATGACGGAGTGGCCTATGGCTATCGTGATCAGGATGCAGACACCCTCATTGATATGTACCGGGAAACCCGCTCCCACGGTTTTGGCGACGAGGTCAAGCGGCGCATCCTGATCGGCACCTATGCCCTCTCTTCCGGCTACTATGATGCCTATTATAAAAAGGCCTCTCAGGTCCGGACCCTTATCCTGAACGATTTTCAGAAGGCCTACCAGTCCTGCGATGTGATCATCTCTCCGGTAACGCCAACGCCTCCCTGGAAGCGGGGGGCCCATGCAGGTGACCCTCTGGCCCTCTACCTTTCCGATATCCTGACCATCTCCGCCAACCTTGCCGGCATCCCCGGTATATCCGTACCTGGCGGGTTCAGCAGTGATGGTCTGCCCATCGGTATTCAGCTGCAAGGCTCCCATTTTTGTGAGGAGACCCTTTTCCGGGCCGCCTACAACCTGGAAATGGGCACAGGACTGGCAAACAGCTGCCCCAAGATCTGATGGCGTCGCAGGGAAGCGAAGAGTGCGAAAACGCTTCACCTGCGTCGTTGTTGTAAACTGTACGTTTTTACAAGGTTGTCAAAATTCGAGTAACAGGATTTTTCAATGAAGATAGAGGTCCCTGAGTATATCAAGTCCATCGTTCCCTATCCTCCGGGAAAGCCCATGGATGAACTGGAGCGGGAGTATGGGGTGAGCAATTCCATCAAACTGGCGTCGAATGAAAATGCATGGGGCTCCTCGCCAAAGGCCATTCAGGCAGTGCAGGAGTCATTGACCAACCTCCATCGCTATCCCGATGGTTCCAATTTTTACCTGGTACAGGCCATTGCAGACAAGTTTGGCTTTTCCCCGGACGAGGTGATCATCGGCAACGGGTCTGATGAGATCATCGAGTTTCTGGTCAAGGCCTACGTGGAGAAAGGGGACGAGGTGATCACCAGCCACCCCTCCTTTCTCATGTACCAGAAGGTGGTTCAGGTCAGGGGGGGGGTGAATAAGGTCCTTCCCTTAAAGGGGATGGGGCATGATCTTGCAGCCATCCTTGAAAACATCACCGACCGTACCCGCCTAATTTTCCTTGACAATCCAAACAATCCCACAGCAACGGCCATTTTGCCCAAAGATCTGTACACCTTTCTCAGCAAGGTGCCGGAAACGGTTATTGTGGTCCTTGATGAGGCCTATGTGGACTTTATGGATCCTGAGATGCGAGTGGATGACTTGTCTCTCATCCGCAACTCTCAAGGGCGCTGCGGCGTGGTGGCCCTGCGTACCTTTTCCAAGGCCTACGGCCTTGCAGGCATTCGTGTGGGCTACGGCTTGATGAGTTCTGAGGTCGCAAGCTATCTGCATCGGGTACGACAGCCCTTTAACGTCAACCAGCTGGCTCAGGTGGCAGCCATTGCCGCCCTGGATGATACGGAGTTTTATGAGAAAACCCTGCAGGAGACCAGGGAGGGCATGGCCTGGCTGCGAAAAGAGGTGGAGAAGCTGGGCTGTACTACATATTCCTCCCAAACCAATTTTTTTCTCATTGATGTCAAAGGCGATGCTGCTGCCCTGTATGAGGCCATGCTCCACAAAGGGGTGATCATCCGCTCCATGAAACCCTACGGCTATGCCAATGTGATTCGCATCACCGTGGGAACCAAAGAGGAAAACGCCCGCTTTATTCAAGCACTGGGCGACTGTCTCGGCGAGCTCAGCTATGTCTCCTAAGCAGAAGATCGTCACCATTGACGGCCCCTCAGGGGTCGGCAAGTCCACCGTCAGCCGCAGGGTGGCCCTGGCCCTCTCTTTTACCTATCTCGACACTGGTGCCATGTATCGGGCAGTGGGGCTGAAGCTCAAAGAGGCGGCCATTGACCTGGATGATGAGGCTGCTCTTCGCGCTTGTCTGGATACTGTTCGCCTGGATCTTCTTCCTGCAGCAGGGGAAAATGATGATGTGGGGGTGATTTTGAATGGCCGGGATGTGAGCCAGGAGATTCGCAGCCCGGAGATGTCCATGCTGGCCTCCCGGGTCTCGGCCCTTCCTGCTGTTCGTGAAAAATTGACCCACATGCAGCAGGAGATCGGAAGAAAAGGAGAAATCGTGGCCGAAGGAAGGGATACCGGGACAGTGGTTTTTCCCCGGGCTGCCTGGAAATTTTACCTTGACGCTGATCCCCAGGAGCGGATGCAGAGACGGGCGAAACAGCTTCGTGGCACAGGGGAGAGTGTGGATGAGGAGGAACTGCTGGCCATGATCGTCAAGCGGGACCATGATGACCAGGCTCGCTCCATTGCCCCGCTCTGCAAAGCAGAGGATGCCCTGATCATTGATACCGGGGTACTCACCATTGAAGAGGTGACACAGACAATGCTGGAGGCGATCCAGTCCTGAAGGAGGCCAGGCGCCCCATCTTACAGTTAAGATGTTGAAGAAAGAATTTCACCAGACAATAAAAAAGGGGTTTGGAAATCAGTTTCCAAACCCCTTTTTTTATTGCAGCTGGATCAGTGCTTACTCAAGAATTGAGTCCGCCCTCCTGTTCTGGGACCAGTCCAACTCGTTTGCTTCGGTGAAGAGGGGGCGTTCCTCACCGTAGCTGACGGTGCGGATTCGTCCGGGGAGGACGCCGAGGTTCACCATGTACTCCTTGACATTGATGGCCCGTCGTTCTGCCAGTGCCAGATTGTACTCGTTGGTCCCTCTCTCGTCACAGTTTCCTTCGATGACGATAATGGTGTTGGGGTTTTCCTTCATATAGTTGGCATTGGAGGTGACCACGGGCTGCATGTCACCCCGGATCCCTGCCTGGTCAAAGTCAAAATAGACGGGGCTGAAGACCGTGGAGGAGCGACCGTAGGTGCGTCGATACTCCTCTGACTGCTCATTTTCTCCACTGTTGATGGAGAGGTTGCCAATCCCCTGTCCACCACTGGAGTCCATGGATTCCTCTCCGGCCAGTCCGCTGTCGGAGAAGGGACGATCTGCATCAGGGTAGTTGATGTTGGTTCCACCGGACATCTCAGCGCCGTCGGTAGAAGAATCCGGAGGGATCACGGTTTTTTTACTGCAGCCTGTGCTGAGCAAGGTGAGGGAGGTGAGAAGTGCTGTGCATACAACTGCTGATTTGAGCGCTGGGTTCATAGAAGGACCTCGTTTCTGAACATGGGGAAATTAGGAGAATATTTTGAAATATATCGTGTCTCCACTGTGTTAGTATTCTAGCCGTATTAGAAAAGACGTCAAGAAATTTTCGCCTCCTTGGCCCCATGGAGATAATTTCCTTGCCACTATTGGGTGTTCGTGGTATCGACTTTCATTTTCAACCATGTAAACAGGGGCCTGCAGGAGTGTTCTGTGGGCTATTCATTATTTTGTAAGGAGAATAATATGCTGAAGAAAATGATACTGACCCTGGCAATGCTGCTCTGCGTCACCAGTTCCGCCATGGCGGAGAAAACCATTGTCTTTGCCGTTGACGCAACCTGGCCGCCCATGGAATTTATCGACAGCGACAAGCAGATCGTCGGCTACTCCATCGATTATATGACTGCTGCAGCCAAGGCTGCCGGCTTTACCCCGGTATTTAAAAACGTTGCCTGGGATGGAATTTTTGCAGGTCTTGCCGCCGGGAAGTATGATGCCGTCTGTTCTTCAGTCTCCATCACTGACGATCGGAAGAAGGTCATGGACTTTTCCACCCCCTATTTCAAGGTGCGTCAGGCACTGATCGTAGCCAAGGATTCTCACGTGAAGAGCCTTGCCGATCTGAAAGGGCAGAAGGTTGGCGGACAGATTGGTACCACCGGCTACTTTGCCATCAAGGGTGCGGAAGGGGTTGAGGCCAAGTCCTACGACGAGGTGGGCCTGGCCATGGAAGATCTCAACGTTGGCCGTCTCGCGGCCGTTGTCTGTGATGATCCGGTTGCTGCCAACTATGCCATGGATCAGTACAAAGAGACCCTCAAAATAGCTTCCGTCATCGAGACCGGTGAGGTGGAGTATTACGGTATTGCCGTGAAGAAGGGCAATGCAGAGGTCCTTGACCTGGTGAACAAGGGTATCGAGTCTGTCAGCAAGAGTGGTTATGTTCAGGAGCTGCAGCAGAAGTGGATAGGCCAGTAACCAAGGTCCTGATCCGATTTTCTATCCGGGTGACGCTTCCTATTGGAGCCACCCGGATTTTTGTTTTCAGCATCAGTGAAAGAACAGCATGAGTGATAAAAATGTAGTGATTGAGGTGGGCGACGGTGCTGCCATACCTGATCCCGAAGACAAGGGCTTGTTTACTGCCTGGCGGATCTCTTTTTTCGGGACTCTTGGTATCATTGCCTATCTTTTGATTTTCAGGCCAGATCCCTATCTTGATATCATCAAGTTTTTGCCGGACGGTATTGTGGTGACCTTTCAGGTGACCTTTGCCTCCATAAGCCTGGCCCTGATCCTTGGCCTCATTGCCGGACTTGGCCGTATTTCCAAAAACAGGTTTTTTAACCTGGCCGCCTCAACCTATATCGAGGTGGTCCGGGGAATCCCGCTCCTGGTGCAGCTTTTTTACATCTACTTTGCCCTGGGACATCTGGTTCGGGTGCCGGATATGGTTGCGGCCATCATTGCCATGGGGTTCTGCTATGGTGCTTACATGGGAGAGGTCTTTCGGGCCGGGATCATGTCCATTGACAAGGGACAGACAGAGGCCTCCATGTCTCTCGGGTTCAACCGTTCTCAGAGCATGCGTTATGTGGTCCTGCCCCAGGCGTGGCGCACCATCCTGCCGCCGGTGGGCAACGAGTTCATCGCCCTGCTCAAGGATACCTCCCTGGTCTCCATCCTGGCGGTATCCGATATCCTGCGCCGTGGACGTGAGTTTGCCTCGGAGTCTTTTCTCTACTTCGAGACCTACACCATGATCGCCCTGATCTACCTGCTTATCACCCTCATTCTCTCCAAACTCCTCAGTAACATGGAAAACCGACTCAGCCATTATGAACGCCGATAATCCCATTATTTCGATCCATAAGGTGAACAAATATTTTGGCACCTTCAAGGCCCTGGATGATGTCTCGCTGACCGTTGACACGGGACAGAAGGTGGTGGTCCTCGGTCCTTCCGGCTCCGGAAAATCCACCCTGCTGCGAACCATCAACCGGCTGGAGAGCATCAGCTCCGGCTCCATTGTGGTGGACGGCATGGAGATCAATGACCCGGCAAGCGATATTAACCGCATCCGGGCAGAGGTGGGCATGGTCTTCCAGTCCTTTAATCTCTTTCGTCACAAGAGTGTCCTCGACAACCTGACCCTTGCCCCCATCAAACTGAAAAAAGAACCTCGCGCAGAGGCGGAACAGCGTGCCATGGAACTCCTGGACAAGGTGGGCATGGTCGACAAGGCGGAAAGCTATCCGGTGCAGCTCTCCGGAGGGCAGCAGCAGCGGGTGGCCATTGCCCGGGCCCTGGCCATGAATCCCAAGATCATGCTCTTTGATGAACCCACCTCAGCCCTGGATCCGGAGATGATCGGCGAGGTCCTGGATGTCATGGTGACCCTGGCCAGGGAGGGAATGACCATGGTGGTGGTCACCCATGAGATGGGTTTTGCCCGGGAGGTGGCGGACAGCGTGGTCTTCATGGACGAGGGTAGGATCGTGGAGATTGCCCCTCCGGACCGTTTTTTCGACCACCCGCAGCATGGGCGTTCGCAAAAATTTCTGCAACAGATTCTGTAGGTCCTGCAGGCCTGAGTTTCTCCCCTGGAAAATTCTTACATAGGAAGAGATGGAGATCACGATCACCACCCCGGCCCTCCTGTTTCCGGCAGTCACCTTTCTGTTGGTGGCCTACACCAACCGTTTTCTCGCCCTCGGTTCCAGGATCCGAAATCTGCGTGACCGCTACCATGAGCAGCCGGACGAGATTCTGCGGGCCCAGATCGACAGTCTTCGTCGCCGGGTGATCCTGATCCGCAACATGCAGGCCTGCGGAGTGGGCGGCCTTTTTCTGTGCGTCTTCTGTATCCTGGTTCTCTTTGCCGGCTGGAATGTTTTGGGCCAGATGATCTTTGCTGCCAGCCTCTTTCTCTTTCTTGCCTCTCTGGGGATTTCCCTGCGAGAAATATTCCTCTCCATGGAGGCCCTGAACCTGGAACTGCGCAGCATGGAGGAGCAGCGTCGGGAGAGGAAAAGAAAAGCGGATCACCGTTGAACCGCTGTCCCTCTCTTTTCCCTACCTTGCCGTGGTCGGTTTTCCACGCCTGCTGAAGCGGGTTTTGCATCGAAGAAAATGACAACATGCTGTTGTTCCCTGTTTTTTTCGTGAAAAGAACATTCCTTTTTTTGTCCCTTGTGCTGCGATGTGATATAATGTAAGGTAAAGAGTTTCCTTAAATTCCCTGGTGCTCCCCTTCAGGGAGCGATTCAAGTTTGTTTATCAATAAAAGAGTGTGATTATGATCAAAGTGAGAAGCACTGCTCTTCTGCTCCTCTGTTTGCTAAGCCCTGTTGCTTCAGTATCGTATGCGCTGTCCCAAGAGGTTCCTGAGGTTTGGACGGCCAGGAACAGTGTTGCGTTTTCCCTGGCCAACAGTCCGGACAGCCGGATTGCGCTGCAGCGGATGGAAGTAGCCGGAGCCACAGTGGACCAGGCCAGGGTTCGCTACTATCCCAATATTGATGTCTCTGCCCTGTACGGACAGACGAATAACCCCATGTTCTCGTTCGGCAATATTCTCAACCAGGGGAACTTCACCCCGGCCATTGATTTTAACGACCCGGGTCGCACCGATGATCTGAATCTCCGCGCCGGCATTGAGTATCGATTGTACAATGGAGGCCGGGATCTGGCCTCTGTGGAGGCTGCAGGTGCAGGTTTTGAGAAGTCGCGCATGGATCTTGAAGTGGTGCATGCCCGCCTGTCCTTTGAGGTGGTGCGCAGTTTTCAGTCCATGGTTCAGGCCGGGGAGATGCTTGAGGCCCGCAAGGTAGCCCTTGATGCCATCCAGGCGTCCCTTGAGGTGGCCAAGGCCCGTTACCGGGCCGGTGACCTGCTCAAGACGGATCTGCTCAACCTGGAGGTCCAGGAATCCAGGGCCAGTGAGAACCTGATTCTTGCCGAACATGCACTTGAGTTGTCACAGAGGGTCTTTCTTAACCTTCTGGGCCTGGAGGAGGGGACGGTCGTTATCGACCCATCCCTGGAGAGTGAACAGTCGCTCCCACCCCATCGCTCTTATGAACAACGCCCAGAGCTCAAAAGTCTGAGCTCTGCAGAAGAGGCTGCTGAGGCAATGATACGGGCTGCCCGGGGAGGCAACCTGCCCACGGTGGACGGCTTTGCCTCTTACCAGTATAACAAAGGCTATGTCATAGAAGGCGAAGGCGACTCCTGGATAGCTGGAGTAAAGGTCAACTACCGCCTCTTTGAGGGGAATAAGACATCTGCTGATGTGGCCCGGGCCATGGCGGAATTATCCACAGTTCGAGCCGTACGGAAAAAGGCGGAACTGGGTATGAATCTTGAGGTCAAACAGGCGGATCTCAGCTATCGCCAGGCAGAGCAGCGTCTCTATGTGACCGAGAAGATGGTGGAGCAGGCTGAAGAAAGTGCGCATCTGAGCCGAACACGATTCAAGGAAGGGGTAATTCTCTCATCTGATTTGATTGACATTGAGATGCGCCTTACAGATGCACGGGTGAGGCAAAGTGTGGCCAAGGCAAATATCAAGGTGGCCATGGCAGACCTGCGGCGGGCCATGGGCCTGTCGCAGTTTGAAGAAAACAGGAGTGAGTCTGCAATGACAGGGGAAGGGGAGAACGAGTGATGAAGTGGAAAACGATGATGACAGGAGCCTTACTCCTCGGTGGAATTGCCATTTTTCCCGGCTGTAATGGCCAGGAGGAACATCAACAGGACGAGGCCCCGCCACTGCCCACGGTCGCAGTCACCGTGGGAGAGGTCAGTGAAGAGAGCGCCCGTTCCCGGGTTGAGGTGGTGGGGACTGTAGAAGCGGTCCAGCGTGCCTCGATTTCTGCCAGGGTAGCCGGACAAATTGTTGAAATGCCGGTTGTCCTGGGATCTCAGGTGAAGACTGGGGACCTGCTGGTCAAGATCAGTGCCGGGGAGATTTCAGCCAAGGTCTTGCAGGCCGAGGCTCAACTGTCACAGGCCCGCCGCAACCTGGCTCGCGAGAATAAACTGCAGAAAGAAGGGGCCTCCACCAAGGAAACCGTCAAGTCACTGCAGGATGTCACCCGCATTGCCGAGGCTGCCTATAAAGAGGCCAAGACCATGCTCGATTACACCACAATTACTGCTCCCTTTTCCGGGACCGTCACCAGAAAAATGACCAATGTTGGAGATCTCGCATCCCCTGGAATGAGCCTGCTGCAGATAGAAAATGGTGAAGAGCTGCAAGTTCTGGCCCAGATACCGGAGGGTTTGCTCCTCAAGGTCTCCCTTGGCGACAGTCTGCCGGTTCAGATCCCGGCGGCAGCTCTTACTCTGGTTGGCGAGGTGGCCGAGGTGGCCCCGGCCGCTGATCCTGTGTCGCGAACCGCACCCGTAAAGATCAAGATTCCGGCAGGTCCGGATCTCAGAGCCGGGCAGTTCGCCCGGGTCACTCTGGAAAGCTCTGATGAACTGACCTTGGTGCTGAGCGAGTCTGCAGTGATAAAAAAAGGTCAGATGGACCTTGTTTTTGTGGTCGAAGATAGTCTTGCCCGCCTGCGTCTGGTCAGAACCGGCGTCAGTTACGATGGCGAGGTGGAGATCCTTTCCGGATTAGAGCCTGGTGAGCTGGTTGTTATTGACAATGCAGACAAGCTGCAGGATGGACAACCGCTGACCATAGAGAAGTAGAGACGGCAGAGAGTCATTTTTTACATACGATCCCATGAATAAACAAGAATTTGAACATCCTGGCTTTGCCGGACGAATGGCAGCTGCCTTTGTTGATTCCAAGCTGACCCCGGTGGGGATCATTGCCTCCCTGCTTCTTGGCCTGATGGCAATCATCATGCTTCCCCGGGAAGAGGAACCGCAGATCAAGGTGCCCATGATTGATGTCATGGTCTCCATGCCCGGAGCTACCCCGAAAGAGGTGGAGGAGCGGCTCTCCATTCCCATGGAAAAATTGCTCTATGAACTCCCTGGAGTTGAATATATCTACTCCACCTCCATGGCCGGCCAGAGTCTGCTTGTGGTACGGTTTTATGTGGGAGAGAAGCTGGAAACTTCCATTGTCAGACTGAACCAGAAACTGGCCACCAATTTTGATCGCATTCCCCATGGTGTTTCCCCTCCCCTGGTCAAACCCCATACCATTGATGACGTTCCCATCCTGGCCCTCACTTTTCACGGAAAAGACTACGGTCATTTTATTTTGCGCCGCCTGGCTGCTGAGGTGGACGATGCTGTCAAGTCCATCCACAATGTGGCTGAGACAACCCTCATCGGTGGCACCAGAAGGCAGGTCCGTATTCAGTTTGATCCCCTGCTCCTCGCCTCCCGCAACCTGACCGTCTCCCAGCTGGTTCCAGCCCTGCAGCAGGCCAATCGCCAGATCTTCAGCGGCAAGGTTGAGGTCATGAACCAGGAAATTCTCCTCCAGACCGGCACCTTTCTCCAGAATAGAGAAGAGGTCGGACGTATCGTGGTGGGAGTATACGGCGGCAGACCGGTCTATCTCGACGAGGTGGCCACCATCCTGGATGGCCCGGAGGAACCGAACAACTATGTCCTTTTTGGCGAGGCAGGCGGGCATAGTGAGGAGGCTGCCGTCACCCTGTCCATTGCCAAACGGCCGGGATCCAATGCCGTGAGTGTGGTGGATGAGGTTCTGGAGAAGGTGGAGAGCCTGAAAGGAACCCTCATTCCCAATGATCTTTCCGTCACCGTTACCCGTAACTATGGCGATACTGCAGCAGAAAAATCCAATGAACTGCTTTTCCATATGGGAATTGCAGTCTTTGGCGTGGCCGTCCTCATCCTCTTTTTTCTTGGCTGGCGCGAGTCCACAGTGGTCATGCTGGCCATCCCCTCCACCTTGGCCCTTACCCTTCTTGTCTTTTATCTCTACGGCTATACCCTCAACCGCATTACCCTTTTTGCCCTAATCTTTTCCATCGGTATCCTGGTGGATGATGCCATTGTGGTGGTGGAAAACATTGTCCGCCATATGCGCTTACCCGGAAGCAGGGACAAATCACTGGTCACCATTGCAGTGGAAGCGGTCATTGAGGTTGGCAATCCCACTATTCTCGCCACCTGGGCGGTCATCGCTGCTATCCTGCCCATGGCCTTTGTCGGCGGACTAATGGGTCCATACATGCGCCCCATTCCCATCGGTGCCTCTGCGGCAATGATTTTTTCCCTGATCATTGCCTTCACTGTCACGCCCTGGGCTGCGGTAAAGGTGCTGAAAAAGAAGTGCAGTCCCGCAGAGTGTGGCACTGGTGTGGGGGAAGTTGATGAGGATCATGCCCCGGATGATTTTTTCACCCGTCTCTATCATCGAATCATGGATCCGCTCCTGGCAAGCGCTTTTGCGCGATTTGTCTTTTTCGTGGCCATAGTCAGCATGCTCCTCGCCACCTGTTCCATGTTCTACTTTGGCCTGGTGAAGGTGAAGATGCTGCCCTTTGACAACAAGAGTGAGTTTCAGGTCATTCTGGATATGCCGGAAGGTTCCACCCTGGAACAGACAAGCAGGGTGGCCCTGGAGATGGCCGAGGTGATCAAGGCTGACCCGACCGTGGTCAATTACCAGGTCTATGCCGGTGTTGCCTCCCCCTATAATTTCAACGGCCTGGTTCGCCATTATTTCATGCGCCAGGGACCCACGGTGGCTGATATCCAGGTCAACCTCCTGCCCAAACATGCGCGTTCCCTGCAGAGTCACGATATTGCCGTACGTGTCCGCCCGGCCATTGCTGAGATCGCAGAAAAATACGGAGCAGCCGTGGCCGTGGCCGAGGTTCCGCCCGGTCCGCCAGTCCTCCAGACCCTGGTGGCCGAGATCTACGGGCCCAGTGAAGGCGATCGAGTGAAGCTGGCCGAAGAGGTGAAGCGTATTTTCGAATCCACTGAAGGGGCAGTGGATGTGGACTGGTACCGGGAGAGCGAACGCAGCCGTCTGGTGCTCACCGTGGATAAGGAAAAGGCAGCCCTGAATCATATCTCTGTCGGCGAGATTACCCGGGCCGTACAGATGGGGATGCAGGGCATGTCCATCGATCTTTTTCATCAGCCCCGCGATAAGGAACAGATTAATATCATTTTGGAACTGCCGCGAGCCCTGCGCGCCTCAACCGATGGGCTGCTCAGTATTGGTCTGCGTTCACCCATGAACCCGGAGGCACCGCTGGTGCCCCTGCGGGAACTGGTGCAGGTGGAAGAGGTTCCGGTGGAGCAGCCCATCTATCGGAAGAATCTCAAACCGGTGATCTATGTTACCGGTGATGTGGCCGGGTCTGTTGAAAGCCCGGTTTACGCCATCTTTGATATGAACAAGCGGCTGGCTGAGCTGAATCCGTCCGATTATGGAGGAGGCGGCAGCAAGGTGGAACTCTTTAACCTGAACCAGCCCTTTACCACCTCTCAGCCCTCCATGAAATGGGACGGCGAGTGGCACATCACCCTGGAGGTCTTTCGTGATCTGGGGCTGGCCTTCTGCGTGGTCATGATCCTCATCTATATGCTCATGGTGGGCTGGTTTAAGGACTACTTCACCCCGCTGGTGGTCATGGCCGCCATCCCCTTTTCCCTCATCGGGATTCTGCCAGCCCACTGGGGATTCGGCGCATTTTTCA
Organism: uncultured Desulfocapsa sp.; assembly: GCA_964409855.1. Taxonomy (GTDB): domain Bacteria; phylum Desulfobacterota; class Desulfobulbia; order Desulfobulbales; family Desulfocapsaceae; genus Desulfocapsa. The sequence continues at coordinate 929 of CAYPEU010000037.1, read as the reverse complement.
CTGCCACCTCCATGATCGGCTTCATGGCTGGTGCTGGCATCGTGGTGCGAAATTCCATCATCCTGGTGGATTTTATTGAACTGCGCATCAGCCATGGCCTTCCCCTGGCCGAGGCCGTGGTGGAGGCAGGTGCTGTCCGCTTCCGGCCCATGCTCCTCACTGCCCTGGCAGTGGTCGTTGGTGCCTCTGTTATCCTGGCCGACCCCATTTTTCAGGGATTGGCTATCTCCCTCATGTTTGGTGAGATCGCATCCCTGCTGGTGAGCCGTATGGCAGTGCCGGTGCTCTACTTCATGCTCAAAAAGCGTTCCCATAAAAACCAGATTGAGGCTGTCTAGACGCTCTGTCCACGCCATCTCCTGAAAAAGGAGATGGCGTGAGCTCTCACCCAGCCATGGTTGGGTGATGGGAATGGGCCTCTCCCCATTATCTTTCATTTGTCCCATTTTCTTCACCGCTTCATTGATACGTGGGGCATGCCTCCATTGCTTTTGCAGTTGCGGCACCCGGTAACAGCCCTTGCAGCGCTCTTAAGTCCTGAAGGTGCTGGTCTCTTCCTGTAAACTGTTAAGGCTGCGGGCAAAGACAGCGAACACAGCTCCGAGATCATCAACATCGGGATGGGCCAGCTCCGGCCCGAAGCAAAGCCTCCTGCTTGCCTGTCAAGACCATGAAACCCAAGGCCTTTTTGTGCCCTGCCTCTCAAGTCAGTTTCTCGCTGTAGACTTCACCCCATAGAGATTTTTGCCAAACCTGGAAGAACAATAGTGCCACAATGTGGTTTTTTTGCTTGACCTGTTCAAGGCTTTTGTTTAGGGTGGCCAAACTATTGTAAGGCCCCCCTAACTATCATCAAGACTTTGGGGGAAGTTTTATAAACTCATGTTGGAGGATTTACCCATGTGGTCCAAAGTTTTCGTACTGTTCCT
>CAYPEU010000036.1:0-26298 GCA_964409855.1 uncultured Desulfocapsa sp. | reverse complement strand
ATTTCCTGCTTACGCCGTTCGTTTTCCGTGGAATCAATTTCAAGTTTTGTGTGCAGATGGCCACGCAGTCTTCCCACTTCCCTGCTCAGTTCACGGCGGCGCAGAAAGCCTCGTACATAAATAATAATGCAGAAAAGAACACCAAGGGCAAGCCCTTTGGCAAAGGGGTTACTGATAATTGTGGTGAGCCAGTTCGCTTCTTCCATATCCGGGTCCTCCAGAAAAGCGGTTGAAAAGAGTCTTGCGTAATTTTAGCAGACTCTTACCAAAAACAAAAGATTCAGTTTTTCAACTTTTAAATCAAAATTTCAGATAGATCTCCATCAACTTTTTATGCGAAATATCTGTTCAAGTCAAGTATCAATAATAAAGAACCTTCTTATGTTTGCTCGTTTTCTTCTGCTACATGATTGAAATTAATACGATTATTTCTGGTGCTTACACTGAGGAGGCGAACTCTGAGCAGGTCTCCCAGTTGGAACGACTTGCCGCTGTGTTTTCCTGTAATGCGGTGATGTTTGCCGTCAAAGATATAATAATCATCTTTCAGGGAAGAGAGTGCAATCCCGCCGCTGACAAAGAGATCCAGGAGCTCGACAAAGATTGCAGAACCGTTCACTCCTGCAATGACCGCCTCAAACTCTTCTCCTATCTTATCCTGCATGAAGCGAACTTTGAGCCTGTCGTTCATCTCCCGTTCTGCACTGATGGCGACACGTTCCCGGGTGGACAGAGCCGGTCCCATCTCTTTGATCGATTCCCCTGTGGTCTTCTTTTTCTTGATTTTTATTGATGCCCGGCGCTGGAGAAATGTCTGCAGTGTTCGATGGACGGTGAGATCGGGATAGCGGCGGATGGGGGAGGTAAAATGGGTATAGTCGGTAGCTGCAAGCCCGAAGTGACCCACATTCTTTCTGTCATATCGAGCCTGCTGCATGGCCCGCAAGAGGAGGTTGTTGATCACATATTCTTTGGGCGAGCCTTTTACCAGACCAAGAACCTGACCGAACCAGTCTGGGTCCTGGCGAAGAGGAGGCAGGTCCAGTCCAAGAGTACGCGCAAATTCGATGAATTCCTCTACTTTTTCAGGGGCCGGACGCTCATGGATACGGTAGAGGCCTTCCAGGTGCTGCTCGGTAAAGGTCTCTGCCACGGCTTCGTTGGCTGCAAGCATGAATTCCTCGATCAGTTGATGGGCAAAGTTTCTCTCTGATCGACTGATGGACTCAATTTTCCCCTCAGCATCAAGACCGATGAATGGTTCCGGAATAGTGAAGCCAATGGAGCCTCGCTGCTCCCGGACATGCATCAGTTCCCTGGCCAGTTCAGATGCCCATTTCAAGGGGGTGAGGAAGGGCTTGTGTTCTTTTCGAACCTCCGGATCACCATCGACAAGGATCTGGCGTACCGTGGTATAGGTAAAGCGTTTTTTGCTGCAGATGATTGATTTCCCAAACTGTTTTTTTCTGAGGTGCCCTTGTCGGTCAAAGTCCAGGATGGCAGAAAAGGCGTAGCGATCTTTGTTGGGTACCAGACTGCAGAGGTCATTGGAGAGTTTCTCCGGCAGCATGGGAATGACTCGTCCAGGGAAGTAGACAGAGGTTCCCCGCTGGTAGGCATCTTTGTCAAGGGGGGATCCCGGCGCAACATAGTGGCTGACATCAGCAATGGAAACGTAAAGACGAAAGCCCGTTCTTGTCTTTTTTACAGCAACGGCATCGTCAAAGTCTTTGGCTGTCTCGCCGTCAATGGTAACGTGATCAATATCCCTCAGATCCATTCTGCCTTTCGAAGGAATGATCTCTCCGGAAATTGCCTGGGTCTGTTCAAGGGTCTCTTCACTGAATTGATGGGGAAGGCTGAATTTTTCTATAACCAGCCGCATCTGCACATCCACTGAATTGGGATCCCCAAGGACTTCCAGCAGAGTTCCCTGCTGCCGGTTGAATCTATCACTTTCCCCTGTGATTTGTACAATGACCGCATCACCATCCTGCAGATCCCGGGGGACCTTTCCGCTCAAGATAATGGAAAAGGGGTAGCGTGGATCTTCCGGGGTTACAATAACCTGCTTGAATTCTTTTGAGACAAAACCGGCCAGACGGTCTCGCCCGCGTTCCAGTATGGAGAGGACCTCCGCCTCTGGGCGGCCGTCTTTCTTCACTTTGAAAACCCGTATCAGAACCCTGTCGCCATGAAGGGCAGAGCGCATATTGGCAGGTGAAAGAAAAGGATCTTTGGAGTAGTTTGGCGGCGCAATTTTTGATGTGAGGCCAGTGACAAAACCGAATCCGCGACTACTCTGGTCTACAATGCCTTCGGCCAATCCATGCTTAGGCCCCAAGCGGTAGTGGTGCTTGTCTGTTTGTTTGAGTATTTTTTTCTTTGTCAGCTCGGTTAAGAGATTGTGAAGGGGTTTACGGGAAGAGTGTGCCAGGTCCAGTTCCTGGATAATGTCCTTGCTTCCCAAGGACTTCCCGCTGTGGTAAAGGAGAGTGAGCACTCTTTGGTCAAATACTTCTTCCCTGATCTGTTTCTGTTTGTTCTCCGGTGAATGGGGGGAACGGTGTGATTTTTTTTTATGGTGGGGTCTTCTTTTTCGTCTCATTTAATTTTTTGCTTTTCCAAGCAGTTTGAATTTTGGTAGGGTCTTAACAATGGGTAATTGTTTTGTCGTAAGAGTTCTTCGTTTTGCCAGGGGGAAAGTCCCTGCTGAACTATGACGTTTTGTCCACTGTTTCTTGTAGGATACTCATCATCTATGAAAAAGCAATTTGATTCCTTGTTTCTCTGTGCGCAATATGGCGCCAGCCGTTCTTTTAGGTGAGTATGCAGTATATCCCTTTTGATCTTGAACTGTATCGCAGCCAGATGAGACCGTTATTGGGCTCAGGGGCCAGGGTACATCTCTTCTGGGATGCCCTGGATTTTGCAACGGAGGCGCATGATGATCAATGGCGTCGTTCCGGCGAGGCCTATATCATGCACCCCTGTTCTGTGGCAAGGATTCTGGCAGAAGAGATGGATGTGGTGGACCCGGAAATTTTGGCGGCAGCTCTCCTCCATGACACGGTTGAAGATGTGGAAGAAGTAACCAGTGAGCTGGTTGGAGAAATGTTTGGATCCTATGTCCAGGCCATTGTTGAAGGCTGTACCAAGGTGACCCAGCATTCCGGCGACAAACAGACACTGTTGAAAAAGGTACATCGTAAGATTTTCTCAGGAGCCGCTCTTCGGCCGGAAGTGATGTTGGTGAAGCTGGCGGATCGCCTGCACAATCTGCGCACGCTCAGTGCCATGCCCAAACATAAGCGGCAGAAAATTTCTGATGAGACCTTGGATATCTATGCTCCACTGGCCACGGTTTTAGGCCTGTTCAGTCTGAAACGGGAAATGTATAATCTGGCGCTGTCCTTTAAATTTCCCAAACAGGGGGCGAAACTGCTCGGTCAGATACGGCAGTTGCAGAAATCTCCTGCAGCTCTGGATATGATAAACGAGCTGAAGCAGAAAACCCGGGAGGTGTGGCTCAACTGTGACATCACCATACGGACTAAAGGACTCTGGGCCTATTACGACTCCTCGAACCGCATCCTGCGTAAACAGATTGATAATCCTCTGGAGATACTCATTCTCGTTGATGATATCCAGTCCTGTTACTCCGTACTTGGTATCCTGAACCAGACCTTTCCACCCATCCCACGCACCATACGCGACTTTATTGCCAACCCCAAACCCACTGGTTACCAGGGACTGCATGCCAGAGCCAATATCAAGGGTGAAAAATATCTGTTTAAGATTCGCACGGAAGATATGGCTCGCCGTGCCCAGCGGGGATTGTTCAAGGACTGGTCTTCAAAGAGCACCACTCAACGGCGTTTTATAAAGGAAATACAAGAGCTTTTTGATGTGATTGGCTCCGAGGACGCAGGCTCTTACAGAGATGTGATTGCCGCCAGTCAGAAAAAGGAAATCTACACCTATACACCGGCGGGAGACCTGATCTGCCTGCCGGTAAAGTCTACGGTGCTTGATTTTGCCTTCAGGGTGCATACGGAGATCGGTCACAGCTGTACCGGGGCAATGGTTGGCAGCCAGAAGTTTTCCAGTGCTCACCAGTTGCGTGATGGAGATGTGATCCGGATTTTACGGGCTGGCCACTCTCTCCAGTTTCAACCGTTCATGCTGGAACTCTGCCAGACACCGCGCGCGCGGGCAGAGCTCTCTCGCACCTTTCGCATTCGTCGGCAGCATCTTTCTAAAGAAATTGGCTTGTCCATTGTCAGCCAGGAGATGCTTCGCTACGGCCTGCCCCATGAACTCCTCTATAAAGACGGTATACAGAAGGTCCTGAAACATTTTTCCCTCACTGATCTTGATGAACTCTATGTGCATGTGGGAGAGGGGAGGTTGCGTCTCTCCACCTTGATCAGGCAGGTTAAAAAAGAACTGTATCAGGGGATATCGCCTCTGGTGGAGCCCACCGGGGCCTTTAATAAGGTGGAACTGACAAGCATTGATCCGGTGGCTGTTAAAATATCGGCATGCTGTAAGCCGAACCCCACCGATAAAGGCTTGTTTGCGCTCCTCAGTGAAAGAGGCCTTTCTGTCCATAACAAGGGGTGTCTTCAACTGAAGAAGGTTAGCTTTCAGCGGGAGGACATTGTTGATCTGCGCTGGAAGCTGCGAGAGACCCGGGTTGATAAGCCCCAGTCTCTGGTGATTATGGCAGCAAACCGGCAGCGGATTATGATGCTGGCGGGAGTGGCTCCGGAAGAGATGAGGATTCTTGACCTCATGGTGCTGTCAAAAGCACCTATCTCTGCTCCTGCCTGGGAGTTGAGTTTTCAGGTTCCCACCCTCTACGCCTTGAAAAAGGTGCTGCGTCACTTCGATAAATCAGCACTCCCATACGAATTCGATTTCGAATATTGATCTGTGAACGGTTTTCATCCTGCCGGGTTTGATCTTCATACACTTCGCATGTGAAATTTCTTATACCGTTGCTTTCTCTTTCTTTTCTTCAGTATCCCTGCTGTAACTTTGCAGAACACGGGTCAGCATGTGGGGAAGGTCGTTTTTCTGCCTGGAACTTCTGTGCAGCTGCTTGATGGTCTTTTCCAGGGTGAGCACTTCGCCGAGAAAGACATGGCGGAGGATGAGGGAGATCAACCTGGTGATGGTGGTAAGATTGGAGATGCGGGACTGGAGCTGATCGTCTCTGTCAAATGCTGTGGAGGCAAAGATTTCCACAGGGTTTCCTTCCAGTTCGCTGATGGAGACATACCAGGTGTTCAGCTCCCTGTCCCGTGTTCGGTAGCGGACTGCATCGAGTACTTCAGGGAGATCAAGAAGAGGGCTGACTTGGCACTCTTCACTCTTTTTTCCGCTGTGCTGGAGATCTGATTTTATTAACGAACAGATACGTTTGATGGTTTCAGGATGTTCCTGCATGGCTGTGGCAAGGGTGAGGCATTTATCGCAAAATTCATTACCATGGGTTTCCTGAAGCTGGGTACTTTTTCCGCAGCCATCACATCGCTCAATTGTGTTGTCCTGTTTCATTATTTTAGTTTTCCTGCGGAGCAGAAGGGTCAATGTGGAGTCGAAGCAGGTGGCGAAATTCAGCTCCGGTGATTTCGCGGGCTCCGAATGTTACGAGATGACTGGTGGTCATCTGACAATCAATTAATGCAACGTCCTGTTGCTGCAGATGGTTTACCAGTGCGACCAGTGCTGCTTTTGATCCGTTGCTGATTCTGGTGAACATGGATTCACCAAAAAAGACATTCCCCAGGCGTACGCCGTAGAGTCCCCCAGCCAGTTTATCTTCCTGCCAGCATTCCACAGAGTGGGCGTAGCCGGCGCGGTGGAGGCGACAATATGCCTGCTGCATCTCTATGCTGATCCACGTGCCTTCCCCGATTTTTGTCCTCGTGTCGGCGCAGGCACGAATAACGGAATCGAAATCCTCATCAAAGCTAATACGGAAATCTGTATTTCTCAAGGTGCGAGCCAGCCGTTTCGATACCTTGAATTCTTCTGGGAAAATGACCAGCCTTGGGTCAGTGAACCACCAGAGAGGCGGTTCCCCCTCCGAATACCAGGGAAAAATTCCCTGGGAGTACGCTGCCAATAATCTTTCCACCGAGAGATCGCCTCCAATGGCAAGAATCCCGTTGTCCTCTGCCAGTGACGGATCAGGGAAAACAGGTTCATCGGTGAGCTGAAAAATAGGCATGGGCAACTCTACCGGGAAGAACTAGGTTTTGTCAATCAGCTTTCCATGGAGAGAGACGTGGAAGGGAGGATTGGATGTCTGCAAGGAAAGAAAATACGTGGCAGAGGGGACAAGCCTTTCTGTTGTCAGCAGTCAGTCTGGGGGGCTGTGAAAAAGGGACATTGGGGAAAAAGAGATGAGGAGTGGTTTCAGTACCGTCCTTGAGTCTTTCTGGTGATAAAGTTCTGTATCCTCAGGTGCTGTTCTTCCGTTAGATTGATAAATTGAATGGAGCGTTGTCGAGTGGGTGCCTGAGAAAAATCTGAACCTTGCGAGACCAGTCGATCCGAAATCACCCTGGTTGCAATCTGATCAATGAGAACATCATCTGAGCCGAGAAAGATACCAATGGAATCAGATGATGGCCTGGCTGAATTTCCATCAAGATAGCGGAAGGATAAACCGCCCATGCTGATATTGATAACCGGGCCAAGGACATGACTGTCGACTGCAATGGTGCCATCTTTAGGACGGTAGCGTACGAATTCTCGTTGTTCTTCCCGGGAGGGGTGTGGCATGGCGGATCCTGATAATATAAAATGAGATAGAATTATATTCATCACTGTTCAGGTAAAGTGACTGAAGTCTTTCTCTGCTCTATTCAGCCTGTTGCCCGAATACCTGAGGAATTCTGTATATCACTTTATAATCAGGATACCTTTCTGGAGACAGGTGGTCAATAGGTAGAAATACCTAATTTGATGGTTAAAACACGGTTTTTAACGGCTGGTTATGGCAGTGTCGATCAGGCTGTCATCACCACCGGGCTCTTTTCCATGGGGAGAGCTTTGAACCAGGGGAAGGGTGATTATGAATTCCGCACCCTGATCCGGACTCCCTTTTGCGGTAATGGTTCCTTGGTGCCGGTCGATAATCTTTTTGCAGATGGAAAGGCCAATCCCGGTTCCCTGAAATTCTTGCCGGGTATGGAGGCGCTGAAAGATTTCGAAAATGAGTTCCTGGAATTTTGGCTCAAAGCCGATTCCATTGTCACGGATACTGATACGGATATAATTCCGATCATTCAATGTGTCAGGAAGTGGAAGGCGTTTGATTGTAATCTCCGGGGTCCGTTCCTGGTGATGATATTTCAGACTGTTGCCAATGATATTCTGGAACAGCTGTCTCATCTGCAGGGGCTCGGCCTCTATGGTGCCAAGGTCTTTCTCCACAATGACGGTTGCTCCTTTTTTTTCTATCCTGTGGGCCAGGTCATCGAGTACTGAGTCAATGATCGTATTCAGTTCCAGCGGTTCAAAGGGATTGGCCTTGCTGCTGACCCTGGAGTAGAGCAGCAATCCGTCAATGAGGCTTTGCATCCGACTGGCCGAACTTTCAATGTGTTTCAGATAGGCCTTTCCCTGTTCCGGAAGAGCTGCGGAGCATCTGTTGCGAATCTTTTTGCTGAAGGTGCGGATGAGCATTAAGGGTTCTTGCAGGTCGTGGGAGATGACATGGGTGAAGTCTTCGAGCTCCAGGTTCTTCTTTCGCAGGTGCTCGGCAGTGGATGAGAGGGACCGTTCTATTGCTTTCCAGTTGCTGATGTCCCTTGTTACCTCGATGATTCCAGTGAGTTTTCCTTCAGGGTCTCGAAAAGGTGTTGCTGTGACAATGCAGGGAAAACTTTTTCCATCTTTGCTGGTTTTTCTGGCTTCAACTTCAACCCTTGCCGCACCGTGAAGTATCCTGCCGAGGGGACATTTCTCTGTGTGGCAGAGTCTCCCGGCAAAGACTTCATGGCACTTGTGACCCAGGATCTCATCAATTTTTTTTCCGGTCAACTGGCAGAACGCCCTGTTGGCTCTGATAATATTGAAGTGACGGTCTATGATATGCATGCCGTCCGGGGCACTGTTGAATATCTGAATGAACTCATCGTTGATGGCAACAAGCGAAGCCTCAACCCTCTGCTGCTCTTTGATCCTGGTGTCGAGCATTTTATTGGTTTGGCGGAGCTCGGATGTGCGGGTGTCAACGATATTTTCCAGGTTTTCCTTGATAGTGAGAAGTTTTTTTTCTGTCTCTTTGCGCTCCTCAATTTCCCGTTGCAGCTGTCTGTTTGTCTGCAGGATATTTCTTCGGCTCTGGGCAAGGCGGCCACCAAAAAAGAAGATCCCGCCCATGCCGATCAGGGCGACCAAGAGGTGACTGAGAATGAGTGGCCAGAGGGATTTATGAAATCGTATGGGGAGAGTGACTGATATTGCTCCACGGATGGAACCTAGCTGTTGATCCGATGCCGCGTGGCAGGGAATGCATGATTTCGTATAGGGAAGGGGGGCCATATAGCGAAAGATTTTCTCCTCTTTCTCGTTGAAAAAAGCACTCTGCTCCTTCATTCCCTGGTCGAAGGAGTGCAGCCACGGAATTTCCCAGGAGTGGGGGTTGTTTTCATTTCGGAGGGGCCTGAGACTGGTAATGTGGAAGCGAACCTGCCCCTCGTCCTGGCTGATGGCACTAATTTGCCTGGTCATATAGGCGGGGTTGATCAATGTAAGACTACGTCCCTTTTCGTCTCGTATGGACTGCATATCTTCAGGGAGGTAGGGGTTGAGAGGAGCCTTGTCTGTGGTGTAGACATAGACCCCCCCATGCATGAGATTCCAACGCCTGGAGACAATGATCTGATCGAAAAATGCCCTGGCCGTCTCCAGGGCAATAGTATTCTGCTCACGGATGTTATCCATCGTGTTCCAGACAAGGGAGGAGGCAACGGCCAGAAGCCAGATGGAAATAGCCAGCAGGCGATAATGGGAAAGCAGTCCGCTCATAAATAAAAGAGATGGAAAGGGGAAGATTCTACTAATTAAGTATGTTAGGTTGTTCCTCGTATGTTACACGCACCCATAGTGAGAGATCTGAGCTAGAGAAGACACGTCTTGTTTTGCAGCTCTCTCAGGAGGACCTTTTCATTTTCGGAATAGTCCACCGGCACCTCAATGAGGTGGACTCCCGGGCTGTTGAGACACTGAGACAACAGGGGGGGAAGAGTGTTGTTTTCCGTGATTCTGTACCCTTTTGCTCTGTAGCTCTCTGCATATTGTATAAAATCAGGGTTGCCAAAATCAAGGCCAAAGTTAGGAAAGTCCATTCCGGTCTGTTTCCACTTGATCATCCCATACCCATCATCCCGCAGGATGATGATGACCAGGTGCAGGTCCAGTCGGATTGCTGTCTCCATTTCCTGGGAGTTCATCATAAAGCCGCCATCACCGCAGACGGCAACCACCTGTTTCTCCGGATGGACCAGCTTGGCAGCAATCGCTGCCGGAAAACCCGCTCCCATGCTTGCCAGGGCGTTATCCAGAAGCAGGGCATGGGGGGAGGTTGCCTTGAAATTACGGGCAAACCATATCTTGTACATCCCATTGTCCAGGGAGACGATGGAGCTGTCGGCAACTGTTTTTCTGATATCGCTGACAATGCGTTGTGGGGTGTTGGGAAAGGAGTCATGTCCCTGGTCTTGAAAGACATGGGTGTTGATTTCCAGATGGATTCGATGGAAGTAGTCGTTATCTCCTAGTTCTGACTCAATCATTTCTTTTCGCAGTGCGTTCAGGCTGTGGCTGATGTCACCGATAACCTCGTGTTGAGGAAAGTAGACCTCATCAATGTCGGCAGGAGAAAAATTGACGTGAATGACCTGCATGTCGTCCTGAGTCATGAAGAACGGGGGTTTTTCAACCACATCGTGGCCAACATTGATGATGACATCAGCACGGTTTATGGCACAGTGGATATAATCATGGTCGGACAGGGCGGCAGTCCCGAGACAGTAGGGGGAGTGTTCGTCGATAACCCCTTTTCCCATCTGGGTGGTAAAAAAGTAAATCCCTGTGGTCTCAACCAGTTCGCGGGCCGCGGAACAGATATGAGGCCGTTTGGCCGCAGCACCTAAGAGGAGAAGGGGAAAGTTGGCTTTCCTGATGATGACCGCAGCATGGGAAATGCATTCCGGGTCGGCCAGGGGATGGAGGACACCATGGCAGGCAAAAGGAGCCTTGTCCACCTCTTCTGCAGCAATATCCTCGGGGAGTTCAATGTGCACCGGTCCGGGCTTTTCATCCGTTGCAATGCGGAAAATGTCTCGAACCAGCGAAGGGATGTTGCCGCTGTTAACCACCTGTTTGGTGAATTTAGTCAGGGGTTCCATCATCCGAACCACATTGAGGATCTGGAAACGTCCTTGCTTGCTTTTTTTTATGGGTTTTTGGCCGGTGATGAAAACCACGGGCATGCCGCCAAGCAGTGCATAGGAGACTGCTGTGACAAAGTTGGTGGCACCTGGCCCCAGGGTGGACAGGCAGACACCTGGTTTACCGGTGAGCCTGCCGTACGTTGCTGCCATAAAACCTGCGGCCTGTTCATGCCGGGTAAGGACCAGGCGAATGGACGAAGAACGCAATGCCTCGAGGAAGGCCAGATTTTCTTCTCCTGGAATGCCAAAAATTATCTTTACGCCTTCATTTTCCAGGCATTGGACCAGCAGCTCAGCTCCGTTCATATTTTCCTCGTTGGTGAGAAGAGTTTTTGTTGTTTCAGGTGAATATCATCATTGTACCCATTAGTACAAGAAAGGCAAATATCAGCTGTAAATAAAGAGCACGGGGGATTCGGCCGTAACAGATTGAACCGAGCACAGTTCCCAGCAGCACAAAAGGGGCGGAAGCCAGAAAAAAAGAAAAAACTTGAAGGGTGGTCAGTCCACTCACCGCATGAGCTGAGGCGGTCAGGTAGGAGTTGAAAAGAAAAAAGCCGCTCAGGGTTGCCTTGATTTCGTCCTTAGTCCAGCCGTTGAGTGTCGTGTAAATGATGGTCGGGGGCCCCCCCGCACTAAAAGCCGCTCCTATGGCACCGCTTGTGAATCCTGCTACGTAGGACCAGGCCTTGTGCAGCTTCCTGGGTTTGGGTTTGCTGAATAAACTGTAGAGCGAATAGACAATAAGCAGGATTCCCATGCTTATCCGGATGACAGTGGAACTGACGTGCTTGAGCAGCGTGGAGCCGACAATAATACCGGGCACGGCCGCCAGGCAGAGAGGAGTAATTTTTTTTCTATCCAGGTGCTGCCGCATTTTCAGCGAAAGAAAGGTGGTGATAACCAGGCTGTTGAGCATGCAGAGGGGAACTGCACTCTTGATATCGAGAAAGAGGGTGAGAAGCGGGATGGCGACCAGGGCAGAGCCAAAACCGGTCATGCCCTGGATGAAACCGGCTAGAAGAAAAATGAGACCGATGAGTAACGGATCGAACATAAGGTATAATTTCCTTGAACAGCAGGGCTGTTCTGTATACATTTCATTGGAGGAAGCCAAACTGGCAGCAGTTTCTTCCTCTTGATTCCGGGGAGAGACGCTACACCTGTCTATGATACTGTGTTTTCTCTCTTGCTGTGAGACTTTTTATAGCTTTATTAACGGTTGGCAGAGGAAGATACACCTTTCTTTACGACAGGCGGTGGATTTTGACCGTAGATTTTTATTTGACTTATTATGCAGACTGAAGAGAGAAGAGAAAGGAAAAGACTGTTTCAGGAACATTGCAACAGTTCATTGTTCTTTTCCGGTGGAGGACGGGGTGCCGTCTTTGATGATCTGAAGGCTGCCTTTGAAGAGGATGTGGACCTGGTCACCCTGATTGGTGAAGAGGGCAGTGGAAAGAGCATGCTCTGTAAGATGCTGCAGGAGCAGTGGGACACCTCTCGTAGGCTCGTATTTCTTCCACAGGTCGTTGAATCATTTGAGGATGTTGTCAGGGTGACAGCACAGGAATGTAATGTGGCGTTTCCTGAGGAAGCGAACAGGGTCGATGCAAGAAAGATCTTTCTCGAATTGATGGCCTTATTGCGTAAGGAGGGAGAATCGCTTCTTCTCATTTGTGATGAGGCGGAAAAGATGTATCTGGCAACCCTTGAACGCATCCGGAAGATCCTGGATGATGTGAACAGGGAAGGAGGAGGCCTGCAGGTGCTGTTTAGCGGTCGGGCGAGTCTGCGCAATAACCTGGAGCAACTGGCCCTGTGTAATTTTGCCCGGATCAGTGAAAAACAGCTTTTCCTCTCACCCCTGGATGAAGATGATACCTGGAACTATCTGAATTTTTGTATGCAGGTTCAGGAGGGGAATGGACAGCGGGAGGTATTTGTCAGGGAGGCTGCAGAGAAGATTGCATCCATTGCCAGGGGCAATCTGCGAATGATCAATATTCTTGCCAATGAAGCGCTTCAGTTTTCCAATGCTGATGGACCGTTTCTCGTTTTGTTGGATCATGTCAAAGATTCCTGTTCCATTGAGGGGAGTATTCCGGCAAGGCAGGGGGTTTTGCGGCGGCTGCCGTTTCCGCCCAAATATTTGATTCCAGGAGGAGCGGTCCTGTTTCTCCTGCTCCTCATCTTTCTTTTTAGTGGCGAGAGTGAAAAAGAGGTGGCGGAAAAGAGGGAACCGTCTGGGGAGACTATTGTAGCCTCGTCACAGGTCGAGGAAGGAGAGGGGATAGAGCAGGAGGAAGCTTCAAGTGGGAGACCGGAAAAGCCACCGCTGATTACACCTGCTGAGACTGTTCAGTCTGCCGTGACGATGATCATTCCTGAGGAGAGAGAGGAGGCGAGCCCTCCCCCCCATACGGAAAGAGTGGTTGAGGAGGAGGTGTTGCTCCCGGTTGCAGTCGAAAGAGAGGAGCCGGACCCTATCACTGTCAAGCCTAAAGGAAGGGTTGAGCAGGAGGCAATTGAGCCCGAAGAACAGGTGGAGGGAGAGCCGGAACCAGGCCTCAGGTCTCCCCCCTCTACTCCGGTGGCAATTTCTCCGGTTGAGATCGTAGAGAGTGTTACGGCCGACCAAACTGTTCCGGAGTTGTTGGCAAATGGTAAAATCCTACCGGGAGGGAGGACAAAGAGAATTGTCGCCGAGAAAGAAAAACAGCTTCCGGAAAAAAAGAAAAAGGTCTTTGTAAGAGACAGAAAAGGAATTGATCCTGTTCTTGCGAGCTTGGTTGAAGCCGGAGAGGAGTGGCAGGCAGGTGCAATGGCTGATCAATTTACAATACAGTTGATGGCGCTTACTTCCAACCAGGCAGAAGACAATCTGAAACAAATCATTACCCGGGAGGAGTACAGGGAGGTGGTGGATAAGCTGGTTGTGTTGAGACGACCATCAGATCCTCCTGTTGTGCTGGTGTTTTATGGGCTCTACCCTTCCATGGCAACGGCAAGGAATGCTCGGAATAATATGCCCATAGCTCTCCGTAAGCATCATCCCTATGCTATTTCGGTACGGGGGGCGGTGGAGAAAAGTCGTTTCGAGTAGTGGGCTGAGGGGCGTTTTTGTTTGTGGTGAGAGGCGACAGATCAAGTTGCTCGGGGACAACTCAGGAGTGCAATAAAAAAAGGATGTAACAGCCTGTTGCTGTTACATCCTTTTTTGTATCTGGTGGAGGTGAGGGGGATCGAACCCCTGACCTCATGACTGCCAGTCATGCGCTCTCCCAGCTGAGCTACACCCCCAGTTGTTTCATTCAGTACATCAATGGTGGAGCCTCTTTACCAACCTTTTTTGGGCGTGTCAACTTTTTTCAATGGTTTGCCTGGAGTCGGGGTCCATATCTCTTGATAATAGGGGCGAGTTTTGGTAAAATTAAAAGTTTAGTGCGCTGATGGTATGGAAAAGTTTTGCTCACCACTTACCGATTGTCTATTCTGTGGCCTTTTGAGGGTGAAGAGTTCTTATTATTCCCAGCAATTGGCTTTCCTGACATTTTTTTTGAAGATTCATAACAGAGCGTTTTTTGCGCTTAAATATAAAGGAAGAGGTTTATGTTCTCACCGTTTAATTTTCTGTTTGGCTGGTTGTCCAATGACCTGGCAATTGATCTTGGAACTGCCAATACCGTGCTCTATGTCAAAGGCAAGGGGATTGTCCTGCGTGAGCCTTCAGTGGTTGCTGTCCGCCAAGATGCCAGGGGAAGCAAGGTGCTGGCGGTGGGGCAGGAGGCCAAACAGATGCTGGGCAAGACCCCGGGGAATATAAGGGCCATCCGTCCCATGAGGGATGGGGTTATTGCTGATTTTGAAGTGACAGAGGCCATGCTCCGTTACTTTATTAACAAGGTGCATAACAGGCGTACACTGGTACACCCTCGGATCATTATTTCCGTGCCTTCGGGGATCACCCAGGTGGAAAAACGGGCTGTCAAGGAATCGGCCGAGTCGGCCGGGGCTCGCGAAGTCTATCTTATTGAAGAGCCCATGGCTGCAGCCATCGGAGCAGATCTGCCCATTACAGAACCTACTGCCAATATGATTATTGACATAGGCGGCGGAACCACCGAGGTTGCTGTCATTTCTCTGGCCGGTATTGTGTATGCCAAGTCCGTGCGAGTGGCAGGAGATAAGATGGATGAGGCCATCCTCCAGTACATCAAACGTAAGCATAACCTGGCCATTGGCGAGCGTACCTCCGAACTCATCAAGACCACCATCGGGAATGTCAAACCGGAGAAACCCTATGAAACCATGGATATCAAAGGCCGTGACCTCGTTTCCGGAGTTCCCAAGACCCTGACCATCAGTGCAGATGAAATTCAGTCGGCCATCCAGGAACAGGTGGATGTCATTATAGAGGCTGTTCGGGTGGCCCTTGAAGTGACGCCCCCCGAACTGTCTGCCGATATCGTTGACCAGGGGATAGTCCTTACCGGCGGTGGAGCCCTGCTCAAAAATCTTGACCAGTGCCTCAAGGAAGAGACCGGGATGCCGATTATTGTGGCCGACGATCCCCTGTCATCAGTGGTGCTGGGTTCCGGACAGGCCCTTGATAATCTTGATATCTTAAAAGAAGTAACCATCGTGTAATACTTCCGGGGGCAATGGCTGGCACGGCTGCTGGAAGCGGCTGGGGCACAGGGTCCAATTCACTGTGCAGGAAAAACAGAGCGACTTGACCTGCCACTGTATTTTTGGGTCACAGCGACCAGAGTGCGGTGATCGATGAGAACTAGATCGTGAGAAAAAAGAATAGCGACAGAAAAAACACGCCTCGTTTTGCATTTGTCCGTATTTTTTTGCTCTTTTCCCTGCTTGTTATTCTCGTCCTGATTCTCCTTGGGTCCAGTGTGGGAGGGCGTTTCGGTGTTTTTCATCAACTGAGCATGGAAGCACTGGGACCGGTGCAGAGCCTCTTCACTCAACTCTCTACGGGGAGTGCTCGTTTTAGAGATAAGTATGTCGCTCTGTGGAAGGTTCAGGAAGAAAATGAGCAGCTGAGACTGGAACTTGATACCTACCATGCCCTCCTTGATGAATACCGCGAGGCCTATTCACTGAACCGCTACCTCCAGAATGAGCTGGAATTTAAGAAACGAGAACCTTTTCCGGCTCTAATGGCGCGGGTGGTTGGCAAGGACCCATCTTTCTGGTTTAAGACTCTGATCGTTGATCGAGGTGGGGATGATGGAGTAGTGGTGGGGATGGTTGCACGCACCTCACGAGGCGTGGTCGGTCAGGTGGTACAGGTTGCCGATAATTATTCCAAGATTCTCCTGGCCAACGCACCTAGCAGTGCCATTGATGCCATTGTCCAGAAAAACAGGGTGCGGGGGATCTTGAAAGGTGCCGGGGAAGCGGGATATGTCCTCCACTATGTTCTCAAGAATAGTGATGTCAGTGTCGGAGATAAGATCGTCACTGCAGGAATCGGCGGCGTCTTTCCCTCTGGAATCACTCTTGGAACTGTCTCCCGCATCTATACCAAGCGTCGGGGGATGTTTCAGGAAATTCAGGTAAAACCGGCTGTTGATTTTGCTCGTTTGGAATCGCTTTTTATTAATCTGTCGGAAGAACAGTTGCGCATCGAGGAAATGAGCCGGTCTTCTGTTTCCCAGGGAGAGTAAAGAGCATGGTGACCCTGAGTTTCCTCCTGCTGGGTGTTTTCCTGCTTGTTGCAGAGACCAGTTTTTTACAAATTTTTCCGGACTGGCTAGGCAGGCCGGATCTGGTTTTTATCCTGCTGGTTTTTACGGCCTATAGATTTGACTGGTTTCGTGGACTCTTGCTTGCCTTCCTCCTTGGATGGCTGATGGACGTAGTCTCAGGGGTCTTTCTCGGTACCTATCTTCTCCTTGCACTCCTGCTCTTTGCAATCGTAAAATTTCTCAGCCAGAACAGCCCTGTCAAGGAAACTGCCTACCAGATTCCGTTGGTGGGGCTGAGTTATTTTGTTGTGCAGTGCCTTTTTTATTTCTTTTTTTCTCTAGCACAACCCGGTGCTCTTCCTCCCTGGTCCTGGTCAAAAGTTTTACAGGACACCTTTATTCTGTTTGTCGCCTCTATTCCCTGTTTTGTTTTTTTTAACTGGCTGTACGAAAAATTATCACAGCGCCGTCTGGCCGTAAGATCCGTGAAGCATCGTTCCGGAAACCGGTTTCGCTAAAGGGGCAGGGATGAAGTGGTCCGGATATAAAAATCTCGAAGAGCTGAATGAGCATGATGACGCAGCGCTGGACTCATTGAAACGCCGGCTTGTTGCCGTTGGAGTACTCATCCTCTGTTTCGCCCTCCTTATCTTTTCCAGACTCTGGTTCCTGCAGATTCATAAGGGAGAGGAATATAAAAATCGTGCTGACAATAACCGGGTGCGGATGAGTGATATTGTCGCTCCTCGGGGATCCATCGTGGACCGGAATGGCCGGGAGATGGTTACCAATCGTCCATTTTTTAACGTAGTTCTTGTACGGGCAGATTCAAACGATGTCGACAAGTTACTGAAAAAGCTGGCGTCTGCACTGGATGTTGATATCTCCCTGCTCTGGGAGAAGATCCGGGAGGTTGAACACAAGCCACGTCATATCCCCATTCGTCTGCTCGAAGATGTTGACTGGGAAACCTTGGCCTATGTGGAAAATCATAACCAGGAATTCCCCGGTATCCGTATTGAGACTATTCCCGCCCGGGTTTATCATTACGGAGACCTTGCCGCCCATGCCATCGGCTACCTGGGTGAAATTAGCCGCAAGGAGCTGGAGTCACGTGACCCTGATCTCTATGGAGGGGGGGATCTCGTAGGCAAGATGGGACTTGAGCGGTTGCGGGAGAAAGATCTGCGCGGTGAAAAAGGGACCAATTATACAGAAGTCAACGCCAAGGGGTTTGAGCAGCAGCTGCTGAAAGATGTGGAGCCTCTTCCCGGAAACGATATTCAACTGACCCTTGATGCCGAATTGCAAAAGGTTGCTGAAGACCTGATGAGTGCAGGAGAGAAGGCAGGAGCTGTTGTGGCCATGGAGGTAAAAACAGGGCGCATGCTGGTCCTGGCCTCTAATCCGGTACTGCCTCTGGAGCACTTTGTGGGAGGGATCTCCCATAAAAACTGGAAGGCATTGCTGGACAATCCCAAACACCCCTTGATTAACAAGGTGGTGCAGGCCATGTACCCACCCGGGTCAACCTATAAGATGATCACGGCCATGGCAGGTCTGGCTACCGGTGTCATTGACCGGGATACCGTTCTGTACTGTCCCGGCCATTACTCCTTTGGCAACAGGCGCTACCATTGCTGGAAGCGGAGCGGTCATGGAGCTGTAAATCTGAAGCGGGCAGTGTCTGAATCCTGCGATGTCTATTTCTATCAGGTCGGATTGCGGGTGGGTGTTGACAAGTTGGCGGAATTTGCCAATAAATTTGGCCTGGGCCATAAATCCGGAGTTGAACTGGAACATGAAAAAAACGGGCTCACGCCCACCAAAGAGTGGAAGAAGAAAAAGCGTGGTCGCAAGTGGCAGGACGGAGAGACCCTGTCCATTGCCATTGGTCAAGGATTCAATCTGGTGACTCCCCTGCAGATTTGTCTGATGACGGCAACTATTGCCAACGGAGGAAAGCAATACCTGCCCCAGCTGATAGAAAAGGTTACTGATCCGGATGGGAAGGTCCTGGAGCAGTTTGAACCGGTGATGGTCGATGAGTTGAAAGGCCAGAAAACGCACCTGGACGATATCCGTGAAGGGATGGTGGAAGTTGTCCAGGGAAAACGGGGAACGGCAAGAAAGGTCCGCATAGAGGGATTAACCATTGGCGGCAAAACCGGGACGGCCCAGGTCGTTCGTCTGGCCCAGTATAAACATTTGAAGGAGGAAGATATTCCTTACAAATATCGGGATCATGCCTGGTTTACCTGCTATGCTCCGGCGGAAGATCCTGAAATTGCAGTCACGGTGCTGGTGGAGCATGGGTTGCACGGTGGATCCGGGGCAGGACCTGTGGCCAGGGCAGTGTTGGCAGAATATTTTGAAGAGCGTCTGGCGCAGGCCAGGGAAGAGGCCGACAAGAAGAATAGGGAATGAAGATGCTAACTAATGAACATCGAACATCGAACGTTCTGGGAAGCATCAGACTCCGATATCAAATTTTGAATGAGAAAAAATTGAGAGACCAATGCTGCGTGTAGATAGACGATGTTTCCATAATTTCGACTGGATCCTGCTTCTCTTCTTGATTGCAGTCAGTGGCATGGCCCTGCTGAACCTGTACAGTGCCTCTTATCCTCCTGTTTCCTGGGGGATGCCTCCCTATATCAAGCAGTGCTATCTCTTTCTCATGGGCATGATGGGCATTCTCTTTCTCCTGAGTTTTGATTACAGGGAGCTCCATTCCTGGAATTACCCCTTCTATGTCCTGATTATCATCCTTCTCCTGGTGGTTCTCTTTGCCGGAAAGAGCGCGGGCGGGGCACAACGCTGGATTAATCTCGGTTTTTTTAAGCTGCAGCCCTCAGAGCTCGCCAAACTGATGCTGGTTGTAACGCTTGCCAGTTACTACTCACGCAAAGAGGTGGAGGGTGGATATGGTCTCAAGGACATGGTGACCCCGATTCTGCTGACCATGCTTCCTTTTTTCCTGATCATGAGACAACCGGATCTGGGTACGGCCCTGATGCTGGGGATCATCTTTGTTTCCATGACAGTCTTTGCCAGGCTGCGCCTGCAGACCTATGGGGTTGGTGTGCTTCTTGGCAGCGGAGCAGCTGTCTTTGCCTGGTTTTACCTCTTGAAACCCTATCAGAAAAGGCGTATTGAGACCCTGCTTAATCCGGGAAAAGACCCCATGGGGCAAGGCTATCAGATTCTGCAGTCAAAGATTGCCGTGGGCAGTGGCGGGAACTTTGGCAAAGGCTATCTGGAGGGCACACAGGGACACCTGCATTTTCTCCCGGAGCGGCATACCGATTTTGCCTTTTCGGTCTGGGGGGAGGAGTGGGGATTTGTGGGCAGTCTCTTTTTTCTAGGCGTTTACTTTTCCATGCTCCTCTGGGGATTGTACGCTGCCATGACTGCTCGTGATCGCTTCGGCGTCTTTCTTTCCTTTGGCGTGGTGATGCTGATCTTCTGGCAGGCAGTGATCAACCTGCTCATGATCCTGGGCTTCCTTCCCGTGGTGGGTATCCCCTTACCTCTGGTCAGTTACGGCGGTTCTTCCCTGCTCACCACCTTGCTGGCACTGGGCATTCTGATGAATGTGAGAATGCGCCGCTTTCAGACCGGCCAGGGGATGGAAAAGACGAGCAAGGGATAGATACGATTCGGATGGAAGGGGGCGGAGATCTTTGGTTCGGTGGTCAAAAGGTCGAATTGAACATCGAACAACGAATGAAAGAGAAAAGGCACATCTCTGCGCCCCTATTGTTCTGATTCAAAATCTGCTCTTCGACATCCATCTTATTCTTTCCAAACCCTATTTTTTACTGCGCATCAATTCTTCATAGGCCTCGGTGAGGCGGACGAATGTTTCGTGATCGCCGCCTGTGTCCGGGTGCAGTGATTTGGCCTTTTGGCGATAGAGCCTGGTGATCTCCTTTTTGTCTGCCGCGCGCAGGGTTTCTTCCGATTCTTCAAAGATGGTGGCGATTTCGTCTTTGTGCACCCTGTTTTTTCTTTCAGGCCAGTGAAATTCCCGGTGGCCGTCCATGAATTCCCGGGCCTGCTCAAATCCTCTGTTGCTGCGAGGAAAGCTGGAGTCAAAAAAGAGGATCAGATAGCGAATAAGATAGAGAGGCAATCGGCTGTAGTCTGTTCTTTCCTGCCAGAAGTCACGGTTCTCGTTGAGCAGACAGAGCTCCTGGAGAAAGACCTCGTCAATCTTTTCAGGGGGAAGGGCCTGGGGCATACTTCTGGCATAGGGTTCACTGAAGTGCTGCTGCAGGTTAAGCGCTGCATAGAGGTAGGATTTGAGTTCATGCTCTCGAAGACGTTTCTCCTCCCCGAGAAAGTACTGTTCCAGTTCATCTCGTGATCGGTTCAGGAGTTTTGCCTGCAGGCGGGGCGGCATCCGAAAGACCCTCCCCTGGTCGGTGGCACCGAAGCGGAGAAAGTGGAGGCGGCGCTGATCAAAGGGGTGGGGAGGAGTGCCGTCAAAAGAGAGCAGTTTCTTACCTGCCTGGAACCTGACCTGTGCACTGGAGCGATGAAAAAAATGTTCCATCTTCTGCTGCACTGAGGGGCTGACAAAGGGCCAGAAGAGATGCTCCAGTTCCGTTTCCCTGTCGCCACCACAGACCTTGGAGATGCGGGAGACAAAGTCTGTGGCCAGGTGAAACGAGGTGTCGTTTGGGTAGCAGATGAAGCTGGCAGGCGATAGACCCAGGTCAGCCAGTTCACAGGTGCGGAAACAGTTTTGCTGAGAGTCCCAATAGGAGAGGCGGAGGGAAAAGTGTACCGGACTTTTGAGCACACTCCTTGCCAGGTAGAGTGTGGGGGGAGGCTCACCCTTTTTTCTGAGGGCCCTGTTATACAGATTCTGCAAGGACAAGTTCTTTTAAGCCTTCTATAAAAAGTGGATCACAGTTGAGTGATGGGCTGGCCTGAAGGTGTATGCCCAGCTCCTTTGCCTGGTCACGATAGAGCATGTTGATCTCATACAGGGTTTCCACATGATCTGAGACAAAACTGATGGGGACCATGAGAATATTCTTGCATCCCTCTTTTGCCAGTTGCTCCAGCATCTCGGGAGTAGAAGGGGACAACCACTCCACCGGACCGCTGCGGCTCTGGAAACAGAGTCTGCCCGGAAGTTTTGTCAGTTGCTCAATGCTGCTGATGGTTGCCTTGATGTGGTCAACATAGGGGTCACCTGCTTCGATAAAGGAGACTGGCAGGCTGTGGGCGCTGTATACCACCTGGGGGATTTCCGGGGAAAAAGCAGCTCCACCCTCTTGTATTTTGTTGGCTAGGGCAGCGATGTATTGGGACTGGGTGGGCCAGGATTCGATTGTTTTGAGGTCAAAAGAAGACGTTGCCTGTTTTATGGCACGTTTCAGTGCATTCAGAGAAGAGCCTGTGGTTGCGCAGGAGTAATGGGGATACAGGGGCAGGGCAATGAGCCTGCTGATTCCTTTGGCAGCCAGTTTCTCTAAGGCAACAGTGCTCTCGGGGTGCCAGTAGCGCATGGCGGTAACCACCGTGTAATTGCCGTGTTCCTGCAGGGATTTTTCCAGGGCCCGTTCCTGTTCCAGGGTGATACCTGTAAGGGGTGAGCCTCCTCCAATCTTTTCATAGGTCTTCATGCTCTTTGGAGCCCGTCTTTTTGCAATGAGCCACGCCAGGACCTTTTGCATGAAAAAGGGGCCGAGACGGATGATTTCCCGGTCGGAAAAGAGATTGAAGAGAAAGGGCCGCACATCCTCGAGCTTTTCAGGCCCTCCCATGTTGAGAAGGATGACCCCTGTCTGTTCTTTAGTCATCTGTTGAACCTTGAGAGGAAAGGGGGGAACTGTATCAGGTAGCGGGAAATACTCTCGCAACCTGCTTTTGATTGGAAAATGACTTTTCCTAAAAGTACACTGAGGCAAGCAGACTCAGTTTTTCCATCGTTATGTATGGTTACCTCCTTTATACCAGGAAGAATGCGCCGCGAAAAGAAAAATGATTCCGCTCTGCGCTCTGGGAAAATGGAACCGGAGAACACAACAGTACTTGATTATCCCTGTGGGAGGAATATAATAATAGGAAAGGCGTGCTGTTGCTGTTCGGGTGAAAAAGCCTGGCAGAAAGAGTTGTGTCTGTCAGCCTGTGCCCCGATAGCGAGGCCCGCCAGGGAGCGTGTCTGCGGATACGTGTTGGAGATGATGGCTTCTGCCATCATTGTAGCCTGTATGGAGGAACCGTATGGATCTAAAGGTTGAAACCCGGAATGTTGAGTTGCGAAAGGGATGGCAGACAAAGATCGATGAGGAAAAAGAGAGACTTGTCCGTCATTTTGCCAATTTCGTTCTCCATCTCCGTGTCTCCATTGAGGCAACAGCCCATCATAAGGAAGGAGGGTACGAGCTGAAGCTGGTGACCTCAGTTCCTCAGGATACGGTTGTTGTCACGAGAAAAGGGGAGAATGTGGGTCCCCTGCTTGTGGAAGCATTTGATGTTTTGTCTCACCAACTGAAGGAGATTGTACGTAAAAAACGAAAAAGTGAAACGTCAGCTGAATCCTCTGTTGAAGAGGGTGCGCAGTATGGCGTGATTCGTAAACTATCACCCTATGAATCATATGGCTTCATCGTGACTCCGGATCAACGGGAGATCTACTTTCATGAAAATGCTCTGAAAGATATTCCCCTTGATAAGTTGACCGAAGGCGATGAGGTTACCTATGGTGAGAGCCTGGGTGATAAGGGGCCACAAGCATCATGGGTGAGGATAACTCGTTAACCATATCGATAATATAGTATAAAAAAGGGCCTGTGCGAAACTCTTTTCGCACAGGCCCTTTTTCTTTTTTGCTGACTGGCAATCTCTTACAGGACAGTGAGTTAAGTATGTTGCTTGCTGCCTCCTGGCGAACTATTCCCTTCTTGCCATAACCCGGTGTCAGTGGTAGAAGAAAGACCATTGTCGGACGGGTATCCGGCCTGTGAAGAAAAACAAGATAACGAGGGAAAGGAGTCAAACGATGCCGTTACAGCAAGAGGATCTCGGGGCTGCATATTACAGCCTCCAGCGTGAAGAAATTCTGGACCGGATTGGTGCACGGATAAGTGAGTTACGCGATACTATATTAATCCTGTGTCACCATTACCAGAATCAGGATCTCTTCCAGTTTGCCGATCTCGCCGGTGATTCCCTGAAGCTGGCGCGTGAGGCTGCGGCCATCAGCGATCGTGAGTTCTTGATTTTCTGCGGCGTCCATTTTATGGCAGAGTCTGCCGATATCCTTGCCCGTGCCCATCAAAAGGTACTGCTTCCCCATCTCCATGCCGGCTGTCCCATGGCTGATATGGCCACAGTGGGGGCCGTTGAGCAGGCCTACAAAGAGTTGCTCAGTGTCGGCATCATGGCAGAAGAAGCTGATATGGTTCCTGTGACCTATGTCAATTCTTCGGCTGCCATCAAGGCCTTTGTCGGCAAGCGGGAAGGATCGGTCTGTACCTCTTCCAATGGTGAAAAGGTACTTGCCTGGGCCCTGGATAAGGGGAGCAAGGTCTTTTTCTTTCCCGATGAACATCTGGGGAGGAATTCTGCATCAGCCCTTGGGGTGCCTGAAGAACAGGTCCTGCTCTGGCGACGGGGTGAACTCCTTGGCGGAAATTCGGTGGAGCAGCTGCAGCAGGCAAAGATCCTGCTCTGGGATGGATATTGTGAGGTGCATATGCGTTTTTTGCCGGACCATATTCGCCAATGGCGCCTGCTGGAACCTGACATACAGGTGATCGTCCATCCGGAATGTGCCCATGACGTAGTGAGCCTGGCAGATCAGTATGGTTCCACCGAGGCCATTATCTCGGCTGTGAAGAATTCGCCTGCAGGAAGCAAGTGGGCCATTGGTACGGAAGTTAACCTGGTACAGCGGTTGCAGCTTCAGCACCCTGACAAGGAGATCCATCTGCTCGCCCCAAGCTCCTGCCAGTGTACCACCATGGATTGCAATCAGCCGGTCAACCTGCTCTGGCTTCTGGATAACCTGGCAGCAGGAAAGGTGAAGAATCAGATTGCAGTGGAACTGGAGATTGCCGCCCTTGCCGCCAGGTCTCTTGAGCAGATGCTCGCAATTGCTTAGCAGGAGGAAGGCCAGTGAGCGATGAAGTGTATCTTATTGACGGCAGCGCCTATATCTATCGCGCCTACCATGCCGTTGCCCCCCTTTCCAATAGTCAGGGGTTGCCAACCCATGCTATTTTTGGCTTCTTAAATATCCTGCGCCGACTTCTCCGGGAAAAAAAACCAAAACATATAGCCGTGGCCTTTGATGCCAGAGGACCGGTATTTCGTCACGAACTCTATGCTGAGTATAAGGCCCATCGTCCGCCCATGCCCGAAGATCTGGCCTTGCAGATTCCCTATATCAAAGAACTGGTCCAGGCCATGAATATTCCCAGCTTTGAGATCAAGGGCATTGAAGCAGATGACATCATTGCCACTGCCGCCCGACTCCTTGGGGATCAGGGGTGTCGGATCGTTATCGTATCCGGGGACAAGGACCTTCTGCAACTGGTCAATGAGCAGGTGGTGATGTGGGATCCCATGAATGACAAGGTCATGGATGTCCCTGCTGTTGAGGCCAAGTATAATGTGAAGCCAGAGCAGCTCCTGGACTGCTATGCCCTCATTGGAGACAGCTCTGATAATGTGCCGGGCGTCCCCGGGGTTGGGCCCAAGACTGCTGAGAAGCTGATCAACCAGTACCGGACTCTGGAAGGGATCTATGCAGAGCTTGCTGGTATGAAAAAGTCCAAGCTCAAAGAGCGGCTCGGCGATAACCAGGAGGCAGCCTTTCTTTCCCGGGATCTCATCCGTCTGAAGTATGACGCAGACGTGCCAGGACAACTCTCTGCCTACGAGGTCCGGGAACCGGATGAGGAGATGCTGCAGGACCTGTACCGGCGTCTTGAGTTCACCAGTATGATGGAGGAGAAGTCAGAGGCGATTCCTGTGCCCACTGACGGGTTTCAGCTGGTGCAGAGTGGTGAACAGCTGCAGGCCCTTGTGGAACATCTCTCAACTGCAGAGCTGTTGGTGATCGATACTGAGACCACCTCCCTCAATGTTGCCCAGGCATCCCTTGTGGGCATCTCACTCTGTACAGATCTGGATGCTGCCTGGTACATTCCCGTGGGCCACTGTTCAGCGGACGGGCAACTGCTTGCAGGACAATTGGATCAAGGGGTGGTACTTGAGGCCTTGAAGCCTTTTCTGGAGGCAGAAGATCTCCCGAAACTTGGTCATAACATCAAGTATGACTATTCGGTTTTCAGAACCTCCTGTGACCTGACCATGGACGGACCGCTTCTCGATTCCATGATTGCCGCCTACCTTGTGGAACCTGGACGACGATCTCTGAAGCTGGATACCCTCTGTCTGGAGCATGGCTATGTCCTCACCCCTTTTGATCAGGTGGTTAGCGATGTGAAACAGGAAAACTGTTTTGCCTATGTCGGCCTTGAGGAGGCGTGTGCCTACAGCTGTGAAGATGTGTACGGGGCCCTGCTCCTCTGGCAGGAGTATGAGCCGGTACTGGAAGAGCTTGGGCAAGGTTCGCTTTTTCTCGAGGTGGAGACCCCGCTCATTCCCATTCTGGCAGAGATGGAACTTGCAGGGATAGTCGTCTCAGGCAAGGCCCTGGACCTGCTGGCAGAGGAGTTTCAGGAAGAGCTGGCTCGTCTCGAGGAAGAGATTTATGGACTTGCCGGCTACAGCTTTAATATCCAGTCACCGAAACAGCTGGGACAGCTCCTCTTTGAGGAGTTGGGACTGCCCCATGGGCGCAAGACCAAGACCGGTTATTCCACTGATATCAAGGTCCTGGAAAAACTGGCCGTAAAACATGAGATTCCAGCAAAGATTATCCGCTATCGCAATCTGGCCAAACTGCAATCCACCTATGTGAAAAAATTAAAGACCCTGATTGATCCGGCCACCGGCAGGGTCCATACCTCATTTAATCAGACGGTGACGGCTACGGGTCGACTCTCTTCCAGTAACCCGAATCTGCAGAACATCCCGATTCGTACGGAAGAGGGCAACAGGATACGCCAGGCCTTTATCCC
>CAYPEU010000035.1:0-26760 GCA_964409855.1 uncultured Desulfocapsa sp. | reverse complement strand
GAGATAGAAAATGCTACGAAATCTCCAGGATGACGCTCCAAAAAGTAGCCAGTGATGCCTGGTGCACAATCTAAACCGGACAGTGCTGAGTTTTAACGTGATTATGAGAGTATGCCGGGGCAACCCGCATTGAGATTAAAAAAACGAAAAAGCTATGGCAAAAAAACAGGAAACAGCCTTTGTCTGCACCGATTGCGGTGCAGATTTCAGTCGATGGCTTGGCCAGTGCAGTGTCTGTAAAGAGTGGAATACCGTCAAGGAAGTGCGCCTGGGGAAAAGTCCTGTGGGGCGTCGTACTGGGGGCTATAGTGGAAAACAGAGTACTGTTCAGTTGCTTTCCGAAGTCGATCGAAGCGAGGCGGAAAGAATTTCAACAGGAATTGCGGAGTTTGACCGGGTGTTGGGACAAGGGATAGTCCGTGGCTCCGTAGTGCTCATTGGCGGCGCACCGGGTGCGGGGAAATCAACCCTCCTTCTTCAGGCCCTTGCCAAAAGTGCAGTGGCCGAGATTCCGGTTCTTTATGTTTCCGGTGAGGAATCGCCCCAGCAGATTGCTGAGCGGGCTGACAGGCTCGATCTTCCTGCTGATAATATCAAGATGCTGGCAGAGACTTCTGTGGAGGAAATCTGTAAGGTGATGGACAGAGAGCAGCCGCAGATAGTGGTCATCGACTCTATCCAGGTGGTCCATTCAAAGGCCTCTGAATCTGCGCCGGGCTCCATTTCCCAGGTACGTGAATCAGCGGCAAGTCTTACTCAGTATGCCAAGGAAACCAACACCTCAATATTTATGGTCGGGCATGTCACTAAAGACCAGTCTCTGGCAGGCCCCATGACCCTGAGCCACATTGTGGATGCCCAGGTGGTTCTCTCTTCCACCGATGATGCCCGTTATCGAATACTGCGTGCGGATAAAAACCGTTTCGGCAGTGTGGGGGAGCTTGGTTTTTTTGCCATGACCGATAGAGGCTTGAAAGAGGTGAAGAATCCGTCTGCCATGTTTCTCTCAAGATCTGAGGTGCCGGCATCCGGCAGTGCGGTGACCGTGGTGTGGGAAGGTACCAGACCATTACTTGTGGAGATTCAGGCACTGGTAACCGAGAGTCAGTCAGGAAACCCGAGGCGTCTTGCGGTTGGTATGGATCAAAACAGGATAGCCATGTTGCTCGCAGTTCTTGCAAAACATGGCGGCCTGGCAACGGCAAGTGATGAGGTGTATGTGAATGTGGTGGGGGGGATTCGAGTCTATGAGACAAGTTCTGATCTCGCTGCAATATTAGGTATTGTCTCAAGCCTTCAGGATAGGGTAATTCCCCATGATACCCTCTATTTTGGCGAAATCGGTTTAAGCGGTGAGATTCGTCCGGTTGCCAATGGGGAAGCGAGGCTGAAAGAGGCTGCCAAGCACGGTTTCCGCCGGGCGGTGATTCCAAAGGCCAATGCTCCGCAGCGCCCGATAAAGGGGCTTGAGATTGTTGCAGTGGCGAGTCTGGTTGAAGCTTTAGAAGCTTTGTACTAAAAAAAGATTAGAGGATTTGTGACATCGTAAAGAGGGAATGGCTGATTTCAAAATTTTCAATCTAATCAATGAGGAAGGAACAAATGGATTTTAAAGAGCATCTAAAAACGGCCTGGGAGAGTACTCTACAGTTTATTGTACCCGTTATCCTGTTGACCCTGGTACACATTGTGGTGATCATCTGTAGTTTTGGTATTCTGGCACCTGTCACCACCGCCGGATATATGCAGTCTCTGCTTCGGGCCCTGCGTGATGGCCGGGATCCCAAAATCGGGGATCTCTTTTCTGAGATGCGTCTCTTTATCCCACTGTTCATGTTTGGATTTGTGGTATTTTTTGCGCTTATGGTAGGTTTTACCTTCCTGGTGCTCCCGGGCCTGCTCCTTTCTGTCCTCCTTGTCTTTGCAACGATCTATATGATGCCGCTCATGACGGATCAGGGGATGTCCCTGCTGGATGCCTTAAAAGAATCCTGGAGTATGGCTGTGGAGAAACCAATGACGGATCATATTGTTCTTGTGGTTCTCTACTTGGTGATTGTCTCCCTTGGCAGTTCTATTGCGGTGGCAGTCCTCTTTACTCAGCCCCTGGCTACCTTTCTCATCCTCTCCGTCTATGAAGAACGTCTGCAATGGGTAAAACAGGCAACTATTGCGGAGCCGACAACTCCTCCGCCCCCGCCTCCCTCTTCTGATCCAAAGGCCTAAGGAGTCGTAATGGTTGCTGCAGCGAGTATAGAAAAGAATGGATGGCAGCGCTTTGTTCTGGCTGAGCATATCCTCTATGTTCAGCCGGAAATTCCGGATTGGATTGTTGTTTCTGCTGAAACTGAGAGCCTCTTTCGCCCTGAAAACGAGGATCCGGCACATTTTTATGGCCGAAATCTCCTTGAAAGCGCCTTTGCAATGGAGTCACAGCGACCCTATTCGGGAAGGGCGGAGACACTCAGTCTGAATCAGCTGAAAGAGTGTTGGTTTCATATCACAGATGCCTGCAATCTCAGCTGTCGTCACTGTCTTTTTTCGGCATCTCCAGCAAAAACACGAAGCCTGGATGCTGCACTTCTCGAAAAAACAGTTCAGGAGGCCCTTGTCCTTGGCTGCCGCCTCTTTTCCTTTACTGGAGGAGAACCATTTCTCTATCCTGGTTTTGCAGCATTTCTCCGTAAACTCCTTGCGGAGAACAGAGATGTCCATGCAGCAGTCCTCACCAATGGGATGCTGCTCAATCAATACCTGGAAGAGCTTGGAAGCCTTGAGAGGCTCCATCTCCAGGTAAGCCTGGATGGCCTGGAAAAGAGCCACGACAGACTGCGGGGAAGGGGTAGCTACGGGAAGCTGATGAAAAACCTCCTGGCCATGAAAGAGGCGGGAATTCCCGTCACCCTCTCTGTTGCCATAAGTGGCGAAAATATCGAAGATCTGGTGGATCTGGTAGATGTCGCAGCAGAAGTCGGTGCAGCAAGTATCCATCTCCTCTATCATTTTGTGCGGGGCAAGGGCAGCCGTGAGCAGTTTATCACCCCTGATACGATTTTTCCGCAGCTCCTCGCCGCCTGGCGACGGGCCGATGAACTGGGACTGAGCATCGATAACATCGAGACCATGCGCAGCCAGGTCTTTTCCACTCCAGGTACCCGCTATGATCTCTCCAACACCGCCTGGGAATCTGTGGCCGTAGGGCCGGATGGTGTCATCTACCCCTCTCCTGCCTTGGTTGGTCTGGAGAAAACCGCCTGTGGCCACCTGGATCAGGGATTGGCGGAAGTGTGGCGGACAAGTCCTGTTTTGAATGAACTTCGTGCAGCCAGCCTGGTCGATTCCCCGCAATATCAGGCCAATCCCCTGAAGTTCCTGGTGGGCGGCGGTGATATTGATCACAGTTTTATGCACGCTGAAGAGTGGGTGGGGCATGACCCCTATGTGGATCTCTATAATCGTATTGCTCTGCAGTTGATTGGAGATCAGGCCTTGCACTACAGCAGTGCCGGGAAAAGCGGAATTCTCCTGCGCATGGGGGATGTTCGCCACGATTGCCCGGATACTGAAGAGCAAAGCGCCGAGGTGGCCCTGACCCACTGCAACTGTCTGATCTCACTAGCTTCTGATGGGGGACACAGTTCAGTTCGGGAATTCTACGGGGAGGCGGCACTCACTGCCAATGAAGATATTGTCAATCCCCTGGCACCGGCCCAGGCCGAAGCTGATTTTATTCCAGGAAAGACCAGAAAACACTCCTATGGCTGCGGCAGCCCGGTGACCGATGGTGCTCCGCAACAGGGCGAGACCCTGGTGGATTTAGGCTCCGGTTCCGGGATTGAGTGTTTCATGGCTTCCGCCGAGGTGGGAAAAAGTGGTCAGGTCTATGGCATTGATATGACCGATGAGATGCTTCGTCTGGCGGCGGAATCCCAGACAGAAGTTGCTGATCGTCTGGGCTACAGTAATGTGGAGTTTCGAAAGGGCTTCCTTGAGCAGATTCCATTAGATGATGGGACTGCAGACGTGGTGATCTCCAACTGTGTCATCAATCTCAGCCCGGATAAACGTATGACCTATCAGGAAATTTTTCGTATCCTGAAACCCGGCGGTCGCCTGGTTGTCTCTGATATTGTGACGGATACTGCTATTCCTGCAAGGATCAGAAACAATGTTCGTTACCGAGGTGAATGTCTGGGCGGGGCCATGCAGCAGGAAGAACTGGTTGCCATGATGGAGGCGGCAGGCTTCACTGCTATCCGCTTTATCAAACGTTTTCCCTACCGTCAGGTGGAGGGAATGGATTTCTTCTCCCTCACCTATGAGGCGATTCGCCCTGTTGCGGTGCATGGAGAAGGGGTGGATGTGATCTACAGAGGTCCCTACGGCGCAGTGTATAGTGAATTCGGCACACTGCTGGTGAAAGGCAGACGTACCACCATTAAGGCGCAGGAGCTGGCCCTCCTTGACGATTCCGTCTTTGTACTTGATGAAAAAGGGGCGGTCACAAATATTGCGATGGAAAATTCCTGCTGTGCTCCCCAGACCGAGATCAGTGGCATGACAGACAGTTGCTGTGTTCCAGAGTCCACAGACTGTACAGACTGTTGCGGAGAGCAGGAGAAGAGTGAAGGAGCAGAACGGAAGGCAGAGGGCTGCATGGTCTGTGGTTCGGAACTCCACTATTTTACAGAGGCTCAGGAGATGGCCTGCAGCTATTGCGGACGCATGTTCTCAGCCAATGGCTGTTGTGAGCAGGATCATTTTGTGTGCGACAGCTGCCACCAGGAAAACGGGCTGGAAGTGATCAAGGCCATCTGCACCGGAACCGATGAGAAGGATCTCCTCACCCTGCTGGAACTGATTCGCAACCATCCCTCCATTCCCATGCACGGTCCGGAACACCATGCCATGATTCCCGGTATTATCCTTGCCTGTTACAAAAACAGTGGAGGGGATATCCAGGAGGAGACCATCCTTGCCGGTATCAGTCGCGGAGCGGATATCCCCGGCGGCGTCTGCGGCTTCTGGGGAGCATGCGGGGCAGCAGTGGGGGCAGGGATTGCCGTATCCACCATCCTGTCCGCAACGCCCTTAACACCGAGACCGAGACAGAGTGCCCAGGCTTTTAGTGCAAAGATCCTTACAAGGGTTGCAGAGCACCGTGGTGGCCGCTGCTGCCAGCGGGAGACCTGGATAACCCTTACAGAAACAGCCCGGCTCTCAGCCGAGATGTTGGGTGTACCCCTGGAGGCCAGGGGTACAATCTGTTGTGATCAATATTTGAGAAATAAAGAATGTATCCGGAAACAGTGCCCTCTCTGGGAAAATCGTGTCAAGAGACTGGAGCCGGAACTCCAGTTTCTTTCTATTTCCTGAAAGAGTGTTTCAAAGCTTTTTATTACCCTCCTGCTTCATCCCTATTCCTTCAAGAGCAGGAGGTAAGTGGCCGGGAGAAAGCCGACCTGTCCCTCTTTTTCATCACCATCCAGTGTACCGTCACCGTCTGTGTCCGGATTCAACGGGTCAGTGGTTGTTGATGGATTAGGGTCTGGTTCAAAAATCATTATATTGGTATCCGGGCCAATATCGGCCATGGTGTATCCCAGCTCAGTCCCATCCTGTAGACCGTCATCATCGCTATCGGGATTGCATGGATCGGTCTCGTTTTCATCTACTGCGCCGTTGTGGTTGCTGTCCTCTTCACCGTCCAGGATACCATCGTCATCAGTGTCCGCATCATTCATATCTAAACATGAAGAAGCATCTTCTACGGCATCGGACAGACCATCTGCATCCATATCTGTGACAAGATAGGTGTATGCTCCAGAGAGCGTGGCGGTCATATCCAGCAATTCGACAGCCACATTTATCACTCCCCCAGAACCCTTCGGTGTTTTGCATGCAAGTGTATTGCTATCCGACACGGCCACATCAGTGGCAGGATTACCATCGAACAGCACACTCATTCCTTCGGCAAAATGCTCACCATGTATGGTCACTGCTGTTCCCCCCATCTCAGTGCCTGAATGAGGCAGGATTTCGGTGAGGGCCGGCTGATAGGCAAACCATGCCGCAACAGACCAGTTCTGGGCTGGTGCACTGATCATGACATGTTCACCAAACTGCATCCAGAAGGCATTCCAGCGGGCAGGCCCTGTAATTGTAAAGTCACCGGAACCTGCAGCAGAGCTGCCAACAATGCGGGTTGCATTACTGATAACCGAACCAAAAGGATAATTGAGGTCAGAATACTCAATATCGGTGTAAAATCCTGCCCCGTCTCCACCGTTAATATGAGTAACCGCCGTACTTGCATTATGCCAGGTGAGATTATCCGGATCCTCAAACGGGCCGGGAATGGGGTTGAGAATAGGGATAAAGGCCCATGTCTCAAAGCGCAGCCGACCACTGGCCGGGATGGTGAAGTCCTGTGTTGCCTGCTCCTGTGCCTCTTCCGAGCCCACTGCAGGGAAGGAGCCATTCCATGTGCCAAGCAGTATTTCCGGCTGCAGGGGAGGTGGAACGGGGGCATCCTGATATGTGAAGCCATCCTCCAGGACTCCGAACAAGCCATAAGGCGTGCCGTAATTCCAGGGTTCTCCATCAGGATCGGGGTTTAACACCGTTACATGAGTACTGCCGCCTACACCGGGTGGCGACGAACAAGTCAGTTCTGTGGAGCTGATGCGCACCACATTGGTGGCTGGAACTTCGTCAAAAAGAACCATGGCATTATAGGCAAAATTGCTGCCATGAACGGTGACCGTTTCATGACCGGCAACCGATCCGCTGGCGGGGAGTACTCCTGTGATTGTCGGCCCCGGGAGGAAAAGTACTTCCAGGTTGTAGTCCTGTTCCGGAGAGCCGACGAATTCACCCCAGATGTTGTATGAGGCCGCGCCAAGGATTTCGAAGTTCAATGATCCAGCATGTGGTGCATCCCATGTAGAGACACAGACAGCAGGGTCACTGTCCCAGGAGTTGCATTCTGGAGAAAGCGTTATTGGCTGACCATTGAAGTTGATGGATACGATCATAGGGTCGTAACGCTGAATATTCTGCCCCAGAGCACGGGTGCTTGGGGTGGAAATGACCTGCAGGGTGATTCTTCCCATTCCAGGTACGGATATCGGGCCAACCGGAATGAGCTGACGTGCGCCTCCACTGTAATCTGCAGGTTGGGCAGGGATAGTGCTCTGCTGGGTGGTCAATGCACTTTCTCCTGCACCGACACCGTTAATGCCTATGGAGATGTGTTTCTCCCGGGTGTTAAATGATGTGTCAGTGGCTGCAACCGTGATTATCCTTGTGCCGGGTGCTCCTGAGATTGTATCAATGGTCACCTCATAGGTGTCACTGCCAATATTAGAGGCTGCAGCCTGTTCATTGAAATCGTTAGTGTCTCCGTCTCCGTTTATGTCAAAAGAGCAAATTACTGAGGCTATTGCCACTTCATCTGTGACTTGCACCTGTATGGTCATGGGAGAGGCCGGGTCGATGCTTTCACCAAGAGAAGGAGAAATAAAGCTAACCTCAGGTCGAGTAATGTCCACCATCGTAAATTCAATTTCAAGGGTGTAGTCCTGGGCGGGGTGTCCTGAAAATTCACCCCATATATTCCATGAACCAGGGCCTAACAGAGAAAAATCCAGGGTACCGCCTTCCGTTGTTTCAAAGGTGGTTGTACAGATTGATATCGGTTCATCCCAGTCATTGCAATTTTTGGTCAGGGTGTAATTCACACCATTGAAGCTAATGTTTCTTACATAGGGATCTGATCGTTGGATATTCTGGCCCAGTGCACGTACCGAGGGCCATGCAGTGGTAATGAATGTGAGGGTTCCCGAACCGGAGATCTCTACGGGGTCAAACTCGATAACCTGTTGTGATCCACCGCTCCACATACTCGGCTGGGCAGCGATATATCCGGAATCGGAAAAAATGGTCTCTGTAACAGGTTCAAGTCCACCAACCGTTACTGGCAGATCTGCAAAGGATGCATTTGTCGAGGTGTCGGTGGCTTCTACATTGACGGTTCGGGATCCATTTGGACCCGATATATTTTGAAACTCTACCGTGTAGAGGTTGGCAGAGGTCCATTGAGCCGGGATGGATTCACCCGGCTCGATTGATCCATCGCCATCGATGTCAAAGGTGGCGGCTATGGATGTCAGTTCTATATCATCATAGGCAGTTATCTGTACTGTCAGAGTTTGGCCACCCTCAATGGGCCAGCCCGCCGGGGGGGGATGTGATCCATACCTGAGGGGGCGTTGTATCCGGTATCTGTACCTCTACAAATCCGGTTCGTCGTGTTGTATTGCCAGCTGTATCCTTGGCGACCACGGCGATGCTTCTTGTTCCAGCTTCGCCGCTCACAGCGGTGAAATCCGCTTGATAGAGCCCACCTCCGAGATCCGTTGCGGTGATGTCTTCTCCGTCATCAAGGGAGCCGTTGCCATCGATATCAAATGAGATGTTGACTGAGGCTATCCCGTAGTCGTCCGCCGCTGATACCCGGACCGTGAGGGTCTCGGTCAACTCCACAAAATCATCAGCAGCTGGCAGGGCGATATCTACTGAGGGAGGTGTCAGATCGACGGCCTTGAAGGCTATCTTCACTGTATAGTCCTGAGCCTGATGTCCCAGAAAAACACCCTCTGTATCAAAGACAGCAGGACCCAGTATTTCAGCAACAAGTGATCCAGCAGATGGTGCCTGCCAGTATGTTGTGCAGAGAGCCGGATCGCTGCCGGCCGGGTTACAGACAGGTTGCAGGGCAATATCCTGTCCTTCAAATTGAACAGTAAAGACTGCGGAATCATATCGTTCCAGGTCTTCAACAGCCTGTCGCACTGCGGGACTGCCTGCCACGGTGATGCTCATACGGCCGGTTCCGGGTATGGAAATTGGACCTGTCAGGACATTTTGCCGCTCTCCGCCAGAACCTTCATTGCCTTGGGAGGGAATCGTTCCCCCGGTATCGAGAAGAACCAGATCCGCACCGGCATCATCGCCTGCCACCACAGGTATCACTGTTACCCCTCGATTTCCGGATGTATCAAAGGCCATTGCCAGGAGTTCGCGGCTTCCAAAGGGCCCTGCAATATTGCTGACTGTGGCCGTGAAGTTTCCTCCTCCAAGGTCAACCGCCTGGACACGTTCATCGGAGGTTTTGAGAAAACCGTCCCCGTCTCGATCAAAAACAACAATTGCTGAATCTATGGCAACATCATCTGTTGCGTGCAGGTTGACAACAAGGTCTGATCCAAAAGGAAGAGAAGTGCCTGGAGCAGGTGATGTGATGGCCACCGTCGGCAGAATGAGATCCACAGGATGCCCTACAATCTCCTCATACTCGACCACGTTGGGATCTGGAGTATGTAAATCGCCGAATGCGATTTTGGATGGATTTTTGTCAAAGGTGTTGTCTAAATAGTATCCTGTATGATGGGCATCATATTTGAGGTACGCCCAGTCGTTGAATACGGAACTTTCAGGCCCTGCAAAACTCGGGGCCTCATCGGCGTACCGGTAATTCATTATGCTTAAATAATCGATTTTATCATTTGTATGATCGGTTCCACCATGGCGCAGTCCTAAGGTGTGGCCCAGTTCGTGAGCAATGGTTCGCCAGAAGACGTCAAGATTGGCCAACCAGCCACCCTCGTTTACCCCATAGGTGCCCAGTGAGATCACAAAATCATTGGCTGGCCGACTGTGGGTATCAGGAGATCCCAGGAACTCGACTTCACCCATACCACCCCAGCCTGCTATCAGAGCTAAGCGGCTCGTGGTATCCGGGAGAAACTCCCAGGGACGGCGGAGGAACATTTTACGGCTCCCTTCAAAATGTTGCACAACCCGTACCTGACCTGCCCCTTCACCGGAAATAATTTTCACTACATAGCCGCCCTCCCGGGCCGGTAAATCGTCGGAACTGGTGAGTGAGCTTGCTGTTGCTTCTGCTACTCCTGCAGTAAAGGGTTGGCTGTCATTTCCAAGGTGCAGCTCATGGTAGTCGACCAGGATGGCATATTTGAAGGCGAGGGATCGTGCCCACTGGTCATGTTGCCCGAAATGTTTGTCCTTAATGTCATGGAAAGATCTGATATGCATGCCGGGTACAGCAAATGAGTTCGGAACGCCAAAATAGACGACGTCAAGGTGTGCCAGTGGATCATTTTCCAGACCAATGCTTTCTCCGCCGTCCATGTTAAAAGGATCATCCCCCATGTTAATGGAATTCGGGTCAGTCCACAGGATTGAAAAGAATGAATTATCACCGCTGGTTGATGGGCCGGCATCAAGGTGAAGGGTGATGCCGGTGGTGCCGTCGGGGTTTTCTACAGGAGATTGTGCAAACATCCGGGCAAGTTCAGATGCGGTGCCGGGCGGAAACTGGTTAGTCCAGTCAGTGTACCCTCCGGATGTACGATCCCGCAGCCAGTCAATCTCCAGAAAAATATCTCTGTGCAGGGGGTCGGCACCCATCCTGTGCAAATCCAATTCCGGGGAAGCGTCACCATCCATATCAATGCCATTTGTCTCCCAGTGATCCATGAGGCCGTCGCCGTCAGTGTCGAGCATGGCGGCACGTACTACCTTGACCCCTGCATCTGTAAGGGCCGAAAAAGCAAGATAGTGGTCGCCCTTTTGCGGTACCCTAGGAAGGCCGTCCCTGTCTAGTAATGGCAGGGCAAGGGGGTCGTAAAGGGTCAAAGAGCTAACCGTTGCACCGTCAATGACATCCCCTACCTGTATGACGGGTATCGGGGTTGTTGCATGAGGATAGATGGTTGAGGGCATTTGCAAGCCGGTTTCCAGGTCTACTCGAATTGACCATAGACCCTCTGTGTCTGAGAAATGGAGCGGTCTTGAGGGAACCACAGGGTTGTTCCTGCTGGCGGCCGACGGGGTGGCGATAAATGATAAAACAAAGCTGTCATCTTTCAGACCGGCACCACCAAGCTCCCGGTGGAGTATGCCGATACGATTAACCATTTCAAATGAAGCCAGTGTAATGGGTTCACCGTTATTGTCGAAGGCGATTGTCTTGGCTGTGTCGAATATTTTGAGGAGAGTAGACCCTGCTGGAAAGGAAGTACTGGTAACTGCGGCATATATCCCCAGTCCCATTGTCTTATGTTCGCCGGCAAAAGTAACGACCTTGCCATTGTCACTGATCGCAGGTGACGTGCCAAGCGTCAGCCATTCAGCCGTTGTGCCCACTGTGGTGGCAATGGGTGTCGCTGTCCA
Organism: uncultured Desulfocapsa sp.; assembly: GCA_964409855.1. Taxonomy (GTDB): domain Bacteria; phylum Desulfobacterota; class Desulfobulbia; order Desulfobulbales; family Desulfocapsaceae; genus Desulfocapsa. Next base: position 15,501 of record CAYPEU010000035.1, on the reverse strand, counting down.
GGTACCGTCATCATCAAGATCAGTGTAAACGGCTATGCGCCCTTCATCATCGTTTGTCTTGAATTGGACAACAAAGGTCCTTTTAGCAGAGGCCGCGGCCATTGAGCGAAAGCGTGTGAGTACAGTCCCGGAAAGGCTTGATACCGAATCTTGAGCATCTCTCATTCCCGTGTCGTTTGCAAAGTAGGCAAAGGGGAGATCTCCGACCCTTCCAAGGAAACCAACTATAGGCGGGGCTGTGGGTAATTCCGTATTGCCGATTGTTGGGAGGGTAAGCTGTGAAAAGGCTGATAATGTTGAGGAGGCAATAATCGTGGAATCGCCGGGGTTGTGGATATTCCATGAACGGATCAGGCTGTTTCCGGAGAGCAGTTCCCGGGTGATAATACGTCCCTGGTTGTTGATCTGAGGGAAGTCAAAGTTGCGTCCCCCCGGGGATCGACTGATATTCTCGGGATTAAATGGATCTTGGCCAACCATTAATTGAGTGCCATCATCAATTGTAGCAACAAAAGAAACAAAACCATCCTCATTCACTGATACTTCCGGATCAATGGCTGAAATAAACTCTCCACCACCGGTAAGCAGATTCTCTTTGGCGATGACAGTGTATTCATACATTGGATTAATGCTGTGAGCGACACCGGGAAGAAAAATTCCAAATACAATAAGCCAACAAAGAACATTTTTGTTGGAGAAAGACTTCAATGGACTTGACAATAGCATCGCTCAGCCTCCATGTTACAGGCAGTGGCATTATTGTGAATGAGTACAGTCTTAATTTTTCCTGAAAATTCTCCCCTCAAATAAAAATAGCCGGGCTGCCTTTTGTTAAGGCAGCCCGGCTATCTAACAGACCCGTAGCTTTCCGTCCCTGTCTTACGACAGGTTTGGCTTTATCTCAATTTGATGAACATCTTAATTATATGTGAAAAGCTTAGCTTTAGTCAATGGAACATCATGGTACTTGGATGTATTTTTGAAAAAATCTCCGCAAGTAACTGCAAGGGAGAATATGCGTTGCTATAAGCAGATAATTGCAGCCCCACCCTCACTGTTTGGCAGCACATAAAAGGATTTATAACATTTCTCAACCGTACCGGAAATGATGCTGTAGAGCCCACCGCTCTCAAGGATGAGTTTGCCGCGCTTTTCAACTATGCCACCGTTAACGGTAAAGGTGCCGCCGCTTTCGATGGTAAGCTCATTACAATTCATGAGTAATGTGGAGTCTGCTTCAATGGTAATGGATCCTTCGTCGTGGATAATTAATTCTCCCCCTTGAGCATTTCCAGGCAGAAGAGGAAAGCAGAAAAAGCATATTCCTATTGTTGTAGTAACAAGAGATCGAGTAAACATATTCCCTCCATCGTTCTATGGGAAATTATTGGCTCTCTACCTGTTTTTCCAGTTTCATCATTGATTGTTCCAGCCTGGCAATGGTCTCCTGTTGCTCCTGCACCACCTTAGTGAGAACGGCAACAACATCCATTGTACTGATCGATTTTCTGCTTTTGGTGGCAACCAGGTCAGGAACATCCTCGGCGATAAAACCGAGAGATTCCTCATTGGGAGAGGTTTTGTAGTGGAATCGAACAGGTTGCAATGCTGCTAAGGTCGCAGCTGCATCAGGCAGGTTCAGAGAGTGGATGTTACTCTTCAGTGATCTGCTGCTGCCTAGTTCCAAGTTACCGGTAATCAGAGCATCTCCCACAACATGCAGGGTGTGAGTAGGGGACCAGGTGCCGATACCAACATTACCACTATCACGAAGGGTCAGGGTGTCCTGTGGGGCTCCAGGTTGAATCCGGAATGGTAAGTAACTGCCATGGGTAACATCCCGGATAAAGAAATTGGCCTCATTGCCGGCAACATCCCAACGTTGTGCCGCCCAGCCGCTTGAACCGTCCTGATCCAGGCGCAGAGTCGGTGTGTCCCCGTCCACCACATGCAACTCCACAGAGGGGATGGAGGTTCCAAGGCCGATCCTTCCAGAATCATCAACATAAAGGGAATGAGCTGGTCCCCCCGCTTCAATGCTGAAGGGGCGGCGGGTACTGGTAGCATCCTGGATTGAAAAATAAGAGCCACCTCCATTTGCGCTGTCATTAATCAAAATCCTCCAGTCATTAGTCGGAAAAGACGCTGAGGAGGAGGTATCGTTGAAATATATGCGAAGGTTATTTTCCTTTAGTATTATTGTATCGAAACCGAAGTTTTCCCCATTCACACAGTCAAGTCCCACGCATTCACTGCCGGTGATGATGACGTCGTCATAGTGGAGCACATCACCATAAACCGGGCTTACCAGAAAAGATCCCAGTTGCGTCAGCAACATTTTTGCCTTGGATGAAATGCCTTCGAACGCTCCTGTTTCCCCCTCCACCGGGAGAATAATGCTCCCGCCTTTCATAAGAAAACTTCCAGAATTGTTCCATACCTGAGATTTCACCTCTGTGGTGCCGCCAGCCTGTCCTTCATCACGGCTTCTCTTGGGGGTGTAGCCCTGACGAACCTCAAAGGAATAGTGTCCATCAAGCATCCCTCCTAAGGCCGTCCAGCCCAGTGAAGTACCATTGCTGCTTTTATCACAAACAACCCTTCCATCCGGGCCGATGATGCGAAGCAGGAGATAGGCCGCTCCTGCCCCACCTGACACATGAATACCGTCTTGATAAAGTACGACATCAGCCCCCTGTTCACTCTGTACGGTAAAAACAGACGAGACCAAAAACAGAATCAAAAAAGACACGCTTATTGCCAGTGCATTCCTTTTCATATCTACTCTCCTTTATCTGATGTTTCATGTGGGTCTTACCCCTTAATAAATTTTATCACAGTGGAGTAAATATTAACAGAAATTATGGAAGATTAGCTAGAAGGAGTCCGATGGCAAGATTTTTTTCTGTTGCCCTGGTGGGGAAACCGTGTCAGGAAATTGGAGCCGGAACTGTAGCAGCCTGCGTTAACATGTTGCCATTAAAAATAAAACAGATCTCACCATCTCTATCAGTCCGCAAGACGGTGTTGCTATACCTTTCAAGGACACGCATGCTTTCTGCTGACGGATAACCATACTGATTATCCTGTCCAACTGATACCACGGAGAGCTGTGGCTGAAGCATACTGAGAAAGGCAGGATCCGTGCTGTCCATGGCAGCGTGATGGCCTGCCACATAGAGGTCAATTGAATCATTATGTATAGACGATCGCAGGGTTTTTGCCAGTCTGCTTTCCACTGCCTTGTCTGCATCTCCCATGATCAACAGGCGTCTTCCCTCCCTGCTTGTAAACAGTAAGACAAGGGAATTGGAGTTTAGATCTGCCCCCCGGGGATTTTCAGGCCATAATACCTTCACTTCATGTCCCAGCCAATTGAGAGTATCTCCTGCTGAGAGACAACCATGCAAAGGATCCATCTCAAGAGCGGTGTTGAGCTTTGCGTATGCTTCCGGTTCACTGGTTTCAATGTCTTCCGGAGTATGGCAGTTATCAAATACAGGGCTATTGGGCCACGCCTCGCGGATTCCGAAATAGCCGGCAGCATGATCCGGATGCAGGTGAGTGAGTACGAGGTAATCCAGGTGGCGCACCCCATAGAATTCCATACGCGACAATACGTGTGCTACGTATTGGGCATGCCCGGTATCTACCAGAAGGCCATGGCCATCTTCTGTCAATAATATGCTTTGTCCCATTCCCACATCAAGAACAACTACTTTTAATTCTGCAGCATCCACAATCCTTCCTCCAGACAGTACTATCATCAACCAGACAATTAGGATATGCGTAGGAGCCCGCCCCTGCGGGCGATCCTGAAGGGTGTGCCTTTTTCACCATTGATCGCCAGCAGGGGCGGGCTCCTACTACGCACAATAGTTCCAACGTAATCAAATAATTTTTTTGTTAACAGTCAGGGTGTAAGAAAGAGTATAATTAGCATAGGGTTCATGTCGTCATGGTTCTTTACGAGAACAGGATCGCCTTTTCTGCCAGAGGAGAAATACCCATGGTAGCCAAAAAACGGGTGACAGTACAGGATAATAAATCAGGGTGCCTTTTCCCCAGTGGATTGCAGGCAGGGACACTCCTTTTTGCAATACTGCTTTGTATTGCTTGTACAGGAGCCCCTCCTGGTACACCGGCTCTGGCCTCGGATACCTTTGAAAAAAAACGCTATCAAATGGTAGACAGGCAGATAAGGGGCCGCGGTATAGGTGACCGGAAGGTCCTTCGTGCCATGTCTACCGTCCCGCGCCATCTTTTTGTTCCCAAATATCTTCGACGACAGGCCTATGTGGACGGCCCCCTCCCCATTGGCCATGGGCAGACCATCTCCCAACCGTATATTGTCGCCTACATGACAGATATACTGCATATACAAGCGGAGCACAGGATCCTTGAGGTTGGCACCGGATCAGGCTATCAGGCGGCAGTCCTGTCTGAACTGAGCGACCGGGTATATACCATAGAGATCATCCCGGAACTTGCGAAAAGTGCCACCAAGAGATTGAAAGAAACAGGCTATGGCGGTGTGCATGTCAGGCAGGGTGATGGCTACCACGGCTGGCGCGATGCTGCCCCCTTTGATGGGATTATGGTCACCGCAGCAGCGGAATTTATTCCGCCACCACTGCTGCAGCAGCTGGCAGAGGGGGGACGGATGATCATCCCGGTGGGCTCGCCCTTTTTTGTACAGCACCTCATGCTGGTGGAAAAGAAACAGGGCGAGATTAGCACCCGCAGCCTGATGCCGGTGCGATTTGTCCCCTTCCGGAGATCAGAGTGAAGGGGGATTCCGTTTCGGCCCTGCAACTGCACCTGGCGCTCATCCTGCTCTCTGCCGCGCTGATCGCTTTTCAACTGGAGCAGATGCAGCTCCTGGCCCTGGTGCAGTGGCATCACTTCGCCTACCTGATCATCTCAGTTGCCCTGCTTGGCTTTGGTGCCAGCGGCACCCTTATCGCCCTCTGCCGTTCCATCCTGCTGCGCCACCTGGAGTGGCTTCTGCCTGCTTTGATGTTTGGCTGCGCCATTACCATGGCCCTGGCGCTGCCCCTCTCCCAGGAAACAACCAGGCGTTTTGATATCTGTCTCCTCTTTGTCGAACCGGGTCAGGTTGTTCTTCTGCTGCTGAGCCAGTGCATCTACCTGCTGGTTTTCTTCCTCGGGGCCCTGCCTCTGGGCCTGGCTTTTATTCGTTTCAGCAACCGGGTCAACAGTCTCTACTGCGCTAATCTGGTGGGCTCCGGCATCGGCGGAATAAGCGCTCTTTCTCTTATGTATTTCCTGCTGCCGCAACAGCTCCCCGCATTGACTGCCCTATTGCCATGGGCAGCAGGTATCCTTGTCATCGCAAGCTCTTGGCGCCGTTCTCTTCTTGCTTCGGGGGCGCTCACCCTGGCAATTATTGTCGTCCTTGCCTGCTATCCGCCACAAATACAGCCTTCGCAGTATAAGGACATCAGCCGTACTCTGGATCTGCCCGGTGCTGAAATTGTAAACAATCAGCCCAGTCCCTATGGTCTGCTACAGCTGGTAACGGCCCCGTCCCTGAGGTATGCCCCCGGACTCAGCCTGACCTACGGGGGAGAGGTGCCACCCGTCAGCGCTGCACTATTTATCAATGGTGACTGGTTCGGAGCAGTGAACAGCGACGAATCATCCTTCCTGCAGGCCAGTGCAGCCGCTCTACCTTATGCCATGGAAAAACGTAATCGGGTACTTGTCCTCCAGGCCGGGACGGGTACGGATATCATCCTGGCCCTGGAAAACGGTGTAGAGAAGATAATGACTGTGGAGCCCCATGAAAAAGCGACAACAATCGCGGCCGGTCTTTATGGTACAAGCGGTGAAGGTTCCGTGCACTCTTCTCAGATACTCCGTTCATCCCTTACCCCGCGTACCTGGCTTGCCCTGCACCGGGAGCACTATGACTTGATCACCCTGCCCATTGTGGGCAGCTTTGGCGGTGCCTCAGGCCTCTTTGCCCTGCAGGAGCAGTATCTTCTCACCAGGGAGGCCTTTTTCGAACTGTGGAACCACCTCTCCCCTGATGGTGTTTTGCAGATTTCGATCTGGCTTGATTCTCCAACCCGCAATCCCCTGCGCCTGGCAGCCACCATGGTAGAAACCCTGGAAGAGGCGGGGGTGGAGCCCCTCCAGCATCTGGCCGCAATACGGGGCTGGAACCTGATTAGCCTTATTCTGAAACGTTCAGCTCTCACCCAAAATGACATCGAACAGATCCGCAGCTTTAGCGAACGATTGCAGTTTGACCCAGCCCTGCTGCCGGGACTGCAACCGCAGGAACGGATCCGCTACCACACTCCGGCAGATCCTCATTTTTTTGATAATATTGATAGACTCTTTGTACCTGACCACCGCCTGGAACTCTACTCCAGCTATGCCTTTAATCTCCATCCGGTGAGCGACAACCGCCCCTTCTTTTCCCAGTTTCTTCGCTGGCAGGGCCTCCCGCAGCTCATCAAGCTGTTTGGTGAACGAAGCCTGCCGTTTCTCGAGCTGGGTTACCTCATTGTCCTGATCAGTTTCGCCCAGATGGTTGTGGCTGCAATCCTTCTCATCCTCCTCCCTCTCCTGCGCCTCGGCCGACCAGGTCACAGCGGACTGGAGGGATGGAGTTTTCCCTTTTTCAGTGGACTGGGACTGGGCTACATGTTTTTTGAGATTATGCTGATCCACGAACTGGTCCTCTTCTTCGGCCATCCCATCTTTGCCGTTGCCGCAGGAATCAGCAGCCTGTTGATTTTTTCCGGCCTGGGCAGTCTTCTTTCGAGTCGCCTGCTCTCCCACCGTTTAAACCATGCGCTGGCTGCGGCCCTGGTGGCCCTTCTTCTCCTTATCTACCTCTTTATCCTGCCACCCCTGTTACAGCTGGCTGTTACACTGCCACTGATCTGGAAGATTCTCTTCTTCCTACTGCTTATTGCTCCTCCGGCTATAGCCATGGGCATGCCCTTTCCCCTTGGACTGGAGAGGCTGGCCAGGCACAGTAAAAGCCAGGCCGCCTGGGCCTGGGGAATTAACGGTTGCGTTTCGGTTGTATCCACCGGGCTGGCCACCATTGTTGCGGTGGAGTTCGGCTTTTCAGCTGTCATGCTTATTGCCTGCGTGGCCTACGGAGTGGCTGCCCTTTCAGCTGTTTTTTCTCCGCTCTTGATCCGACCAGGGCCAACAGATCATGCCGGGACAATGGGTGAAGAGGTTTAAATCATCTTTGCTGTGCAGCTTGTAGGCTGCATGAACCCATTGCCGAAGCCCCCCCTTTATCGCTTTGAGAGGAGGCAGTAGGGGAAGGAGTGGCAAAGAGTGTTCGATTGGAAGGGGAGGTTCAATCCGCATTTTTTGTTCCAGTGTACCGCTAAGTCCAGTTTCCATTCCCCCCTCTAATCCCTTACAGGCGTTGGCGTCACCGAGAGATTGGAAAAAGCCCAGAATGCTCCCCAATTCGTTATTTCTGTAAAAGAGTGCGATCTCTTCTTTAATTACGGCCCGTTCCTCAATGAGCTCGGAAAATCCCTGTCGATACTGTTCGGAATGAATAAGGAGATTCTCATAACATGTATCCACAAGCTTGTGAAAGCGCCATTTACTTGTCCAGCCAGTGGCCCGGAGGCCAGAAAAAACGCGATCACGAATGACAGGAGAGTGGTGCAGTGAGGGGTCATAATAGGTGTCACTATCGAGCCCGATTCGTTGCAGGAATAATTTTATCAATGCCTCACTCTTCAGGAGCTGATAAATCCGGAGGAGATCAAAAGTGATACGTTTTTCCAGGATAAAGGAATGTTCCTTGATCTGTTGTTCGAGGCTGATAGTGTCTTCTTCTATCAGTTTACGAAAACCAAAATAGCGGGAGGCAATTTCCTGTTTGATTTCAAATTCCAGTGCCTTGGCAATGTCCGGACTCATTTTGACTCCATTGTGAGTGGTGATGAAATGACATGTTTTTCATTCAGTCCTGTTCAGCAAGATCCAGAATGGTACTGGCAAGACCGGCTACCACCCTGGCCAGCCGGCCATAATCGAGCTTTTCCTCAGTATCCGCAGAACTGTGATAGGGGGCATAACGATAAAAAGCAGTATCGGTGACCATGATGGCTGGATAGCCCTCCTGCGAGAAGGAGTAGTGGTCAGACCAACCAACACCGGTAATAAAACTCGGTGCTGCTATGCCCTGGGATGGAAAACGGGCATGATGCCGAAAGGATTTAATGGCCTGACGGACAAGGGTGTGTGATCGAATGTTTCCAACAAAAGCAATGAAATCGGCAGTGTCAGGATAGAAGAGGGAAAGGGGCCAGGGGTAGTCCTGGCTGTCGGGCTCATCAGAGTAATATCCCATGGTTTCCAGGGAAAGCATGGCCACAATCTTTTCCTGTTGCTTGCGGCTCCTGGCTGCATAGTGGCGGCTGCCCATATCCCCGCTGAGAAAAAAAGGAGGCTCCTCGTTTGCAAAGGCCACCAGTCGGATGGTGCGGACAGGACGGGCATCAGCAAGGAGCCGGGCCAGCTCCAGCAGCGCAGCGACGCCTGAACCGTTGTCATTGGCACCGGGACAATCGGGAACCGTATCGTAATGAGCCCCGACCACCACTATTTCCTCAGGGTGGAGGTTGCCGATGATCTCAACCTCCAGGTTGATGGCCGTAACATTATGTGCTGAAAATTCCTGCTGCTGAACTCTATATCCTATATCTGTCAGCACTTTTTCCAGGTAAGTGGTGGTGGCAGCCATGGAGGATGCTCGCCAGATATTGCGGGGGCCGATATCCCGGGCCAGGGTGCAGACATGGTCGCTGAGCCGTTGAGATGTCAGCTGCTCAGGAAGAGTCAGTGGCGCTAAGGGGCCTTTGAAGGAGGAATCAGGCATATTGGTAAAGAAAAATGGAGTACATCCTAGGAGCAGGGCAAGAATGGTCATCCGGATCAAGGCATACAGCCATTGCCTTGGTCCATGGGGGGAGAGTGCGAGACTCATTTGTGCCATGCTGATAAAAATTCATCCAGCCCCTCTGTGTAGGTCTTGCCAGCCAGAAGAAATCCATCGTTATGACCGCCGCGGAGTTCGAGAAACTGTTTTGGCTCATTGGCTGCCGCATACAGTGTCCGGCCATGGCTGAAAGGAATGATTTCGTCGTCCCGACTGTGCACCACCAGTACCGGGCATGACACTGCCGACAACTGCTGCTGAACATTGTAGTCAAGTCGACTCAACCATCTGACCGGTAGGAATGGATAGAGTTTTGCAGCCAGATCCGGCACAGAGCTGAAAGAAGATTCAAGAATCAACGCCCCGGGACTGTGCAGGCTGGCCTGGTGCGCAGCTACAGCTGCACCGAGAGACCGACCGAACATGATGATGCGCGATGGTGCAACGGAGCGTTCCTGGGTCAGATAATCCCAGGCCGCATTCACATCCAGGTAGGTACCTGCCTCGGATGGCGAGCCTTGGCTGCGTCCGTAGCCACGGTAGTCAAAGAGAAGGGTGCTGAAGCCCAGCCTGTGGAAAAGCAGCAGTGAATCAAGGCGGTGGGAGATGTTCCCTGCATTGCCGTGACAGAAAAGGATAACTCCCCGTTCTTTTGGAGCGGGAATAAACCAACCATCCAGGTGAGTGTTGTCACTGGTCACCAGGTTGACCGACTCATAGGACAGCCCTACAGCAGAGGGTGACTGCTCCACAGCACGGGAAGGGAGGTTTGGCAGAAACAGCAGCCGGTTCTGGTAGAAATACAAAAAGATCACAAGACAACAGTAGCTGAGCACTATTATCAGCAGGCTATTTGTCAAACCGTTCAGTGCCATGCGTCCATACATTTTCTGTCATCCTTGGGGCGTTGTTTTAAATGTCACTGATAAAAACTATGGAGAAAATCTATTTTTTGTTGTCCAGTACTTCCCGGACGGCATCGAGAAGCTCGTCTCCGTGCAGAGGCTTGAAAACATATTTTTTTATGCCCATAGCCAGAGCCCTTTCTTCCGGAACGGAATCACTGTGGCCGGTACACATGATAACCGGCATTGATGGTTTAATGTCCAGCATGGCTTTAGCCAGTTCCGCACCAGTAAGCCCCGGCATAGTCTGATCGGTTATGAGTAAGTCAAACATGTCAGGCTGATTAAGGAATATCTCAAGGGCCTTTCTGCTGTTTGTAACCGCAGTGACCTGGTACCCTGCATTCTGCAATCGTTTTTCGTTTATTTTAACAAGCAGTGGCTCATCATCGACGATCAATATCCTTTCACTGCCTGCTGGTGTTGTCTCATTTTTTTGATCTGGAATGGCCGTTGTTACAGTGGAAGCCCTTATGGCCGGTATATAAACAGTAAAAGTAGTCCCTTTCCTGATACGACTTGTCACTTTTATAAATCCTTTACAATCCTGAACAATGCCGTGCACAAGGGAGAGTCCCAGCCCACTCCCTTTCCCCACTTCTTTGGTGGTGAAATAGGGCTCAAAAATATGACCCATTGTTAAGTCATCCATACCACATCCGGTATCGCTTACCGAGCACACGACAAAATCCCCTGGTGATAAGAAGGGCTTTCTCGGTATTTCCGAAGCACTGAGTTCCTTGCGATGCAAACCTACGGTTAAAGTCCCCTTGTTCTCGGTCATGGCATGCATGGCATTGGTACAGAGGTTCACAATAATCTGCTGGATGTTTGTGGGATTTGCCAGAATCATTCCACAGTCAGGATCAATACGTTCCTCTATGGCAATAGTCGCCGGGAGAGTCGAACGGAGCATCTTCAATGCCTCTTTAATAACAAGGTGGGGGTGGAGAGGCCTCTTTTCACTGGCACTCTTACGACTGAAGGTAAGGATTTGTTTAACAAGATCTACTGCCCGTTTCCCTGATGCAAGAACCTCTGCTATATCCTTTCCTATTCTGCTCTCTTCTGGAACCGCTTCTTGAATAAATTCGGCATATCCTATGATTGCAGTAAGGATATTGTTAAAGTCATGGGCAATGCCGCCGGCTAGAGTACCGATTGCTTCCATTTTGCACGCCTGGAAAAGATCTTCTTCCAGCTTTGTCTGTTCGGTGATGTCTCTGGCAATGTGGACAAGGTATTCAATGTCCCCATTATCGTCGGTAATGACGGAAGAGGAAACGTGGAAAGTCTTCTCCAGGTTTTCATGTTTCATTATTGCTGAATGATGAGCGATGTCCTGGAGGGTCTTGCTGAGAGGACATCCCGGGCAGGGTTCTGCTATCCCGCGAAAGAGTTTATAGCAGTTTTGACCCTCCACCTCTTCGGGTTCAATGTGAAAAAACTGATGGGCCGCTTTGTTGGCTCTGACAATATGCATGTCTTTGTCCTGAATGGTGACAATGTCCTGCATTGCATCAAAGGTTTGTTCCCATTCTTTTTTACTCTTGAGTAATAAGGTTTCGGCCTGTTTGCGGTCATTGATATCTGAATGGACTGCGACAAATACCTGGCCGAATATCGGATGATTGAAAGTGGAAACGTTGGCATAACACCAGAAAGGCGTACCGTCTTTCTTGATATTCTTGACCTCACCATGCCATTCTCCGGTTCTCTGTATGATCTCCGTTATTTCAACAACTGTTTCTTCCGGATTCTTTTCTGTGGGAGCATTGACTATGGAGACATGTTTCCCGATCATTTCTCCGGGATTGTAGCCAAACATTTTTTCAAATTTCGGATTGGTATAGACAATGATACCATCATCAAATCGAATAAGAAAAACACCCTCAACCATGTTGCTTATGACTTTACTGTGGAGGTGCAATTCATCTTCAACTTGCTTCCGCTCAATCTCCTGCCCCAGATGATGGCTGATAACCTGCAGAGCGGATATGTGGGTATCGGCATCAGGTCGCTGTTTGTGGTCTGCAAGGACCAGGGAACCCATTATCCTGTGTCCCTTGCCCTTGATGGGAACAGACAGGCAGGTGTTAATGCCACTATCCTTCAAAAAACAATGCAGCTCCGGACTGGTGGCAATATCCAGTCTGAGCACCGGTTTTCCCTGGACGATTGTCTGCCCGCAGCTTGTCTCTGCAAGTGGTATCTGCCTGCCGAGGAGTGTCGCATCCTCAATGCCGGATATACCTTTGATAATCATATCGTTGCGATTTTCAGCTAGAAGCAGAATGGCGGATACGGAAAAAGCAAATCCTGCAGTAAGGGCATCGGGTAATTTTCGACAGAGAGTTTCCAACTCTTCAGGGGCAAGGAACATTTCTGAGATTGCAGCAATAACCTCTCTTTCTCTCCTGAGAATTTGGGCAGAGAGGTGATCCTGGTGTTTCTTGACCACTTCCGGCAGGAACAGGGGAAGGATTTCCAGATAGGCCTGGTGCAGATCCTTAACCAGATAATCATTCACTCCTGCCTTGAGTGCTTCCACTGCAATGTCTTCTGTACCTGCTCCGGTCACCATAACGCAGGGCAGGCAAATCTCCCAGGTGATAATCTGTTTACATAACTCCAGGCCTGTCATGCCGGGTAATTTGTAATCAGCTACAACCAGATCATAGGGGAGCGGAAATTCTTCCAGAGTGGGTAGAGCATCCTCGGCTCTGACAAAATGGGTGATTTCTGCTGCTAGCCTCCCTTTGTCCAAGGCCCGGTGAAAGGCGGTGACATCATGTTCTGAATCTTCAACGAGTAAAATCCGTAGGGCTGATGTGCTGGAAGTATGTTCGCTACCCATAGTGTGTTCCTTTTCTTATCTCATTACTGCGGGTTCAACAGGCAGTGTCACATAAAATGTTGTGCCTTTGCCTTCGGTTGAATCAAGCCTGATCGTGCCACCCAGCCTGTTGACTGCTTTGTGAACGATGGCGAGCCCAACACCGGTTCCACCATACTCTTTTGGGCTATGCAGTCGTTCAAACAAACCGAAAATTTGTTTGTGGTAGGCAGCTCCAATTCCTATGCCGTTATCTCGGACAAAAATGGTCAGGCCTTCATCTTCTCCTGGGAGGCATCCGATTTCGATACGTTTGGGAGGTGCAGGAGTATATTTAACAGCATTATCGATAAGATTTTGAAAAATCTGGCGCAGCAGGATGGGATCAGTCATAATGGTTGGCCAGTCACTGTCTGTGCTGATTTCTATATCTGGAGAGGGATCCATGGCGCTGACAAGTCTTTTCATGAAGTCTCCCACCTCAATTTCAACCAGCTCCTCTACCTGATTGGAAATTTTCGCAAGCAGCAGTAAGTCTTCAACCATCCTGCCGGTCTCAACAGCGGTTTGCTTGAGCCGTGACAAATATTTTTTTGATTCGCCGGAAACTACTTGTGCAAGGTCTTTCTGTAAAAAGGCAGCGTAGTTACTCAGCGCCCTGATGGGTGCTTTCAGATCATGGGCGACCGCATAGTTGAATTGTGTCAGCTCAGCATTGGTATCCTGAAGCTCTTTCATTGTTTGCAACAATTCCTTTTCTGCTACACGTTGCTGGCTTATGTCCTGAAACAAACAATTTGTATGCTTAAAATTACCCTGTGTATCATAGCTGATTTTTCCACTTAATCTCACAGGGATGAAAGAGCCGTCTTTTCTACGTAGCTCAAATTCAACCCCGAGCACTTCGCCCGTATTTTTAAAGCTGGAAAATTTTTCTTTAAAGTGATCCTGCCATCCCACTTCAAAAAAATCTCCAAATGAGCGGCCAACCACCTCCTCTCGGGTGTATCCCATGGTGTCCAGCCAGGTGGCGTTCACCTCTTTAAAATAACCCTTCTCATCAAGAGATTGATATGGCAGTGGCGCATTGTCATAGAGATTCTGATAGAGTTCCGCTTTTTCTTCCAGGTTACGAAAGAGAAGCTCGATGGGGTTTTTCAGTCCTGAACAGACCAGAGCTTTATAAAGGCAATAAAAGGAGAGCAGCTTACAGTAATGGCCCACCATATTCGCGTAACCATACACAGAGAAATAGAGGGTGAACGATAATTCGGCTAGAATTGTGAAAAACAGTGCGCAAACAAGGAGTTGTAAGGTGTTGGGGCTGACATTCTGTCGGTGGCTGAGGAGGTGGGCTGTTGCCAGAAGGAGCAGCAGACAGATGAGATATTCGCTTCGTATTTTAAATTGGGTCAGACCGCTTCCTTCCACAAAACAGTCAGGAAAGGTGTGCCAGTAAAAGAGTGTTCCAAGCAGTACGGAAACGAGCAGGGTGTAGATGCCAATGACACATGGAAAAACCGGTTTGTTACAAAAAAAAAGTGGCGCAAGGAGCAGGGTAATACTTTCCAGATACCTGGCACTGATCCACACTTGGGTCGGTAGATTGGCATCATGGTTTGGAAAAACCCCCATGCCTTTGTAGCTCAGGGCATGGAGCAGATCAAGGGAGCCGATAAAGAAATAGGCAATACCAAGAAAAAGAAAAAAATCATTTTCATGAAGCCTGCGGGTATTCCAGGTGATGATAAAAATGGAGAAGGCAATAACTATAGAAAATATTTCGATCAGGCAATGAAAGAGAAGATAGCTCTGGAGAGATACAAGGTACAGTCCGGTAAAGGCCAAAACCCCCAAGAAGAACCAGGGCAGATATTGACTGTATCTCCGGAGCAGAGTGGACATTAATGCTACCTCTGTATGTTATGAAGCTGGAAAAGCTTTCTATAGTCTGTACATTATATCATGTCATAAAAGGCAGGATGAACCAAATTATTTATTACTCTGCTCTCTCCTGATGAGTCCTATAGGCAAAATTATGTCGTTTTCCACCTGAATAGCCTAACTCTCATTGAAGGGTGTGGATGGTGGGGGCGTAGATGATGATTGTGTCAGCATTTATCCTGGATATTTTCCTTGCAGGCGCCGGGGAAGTTTGCGGTTATAGTGATCAGCAAGGAATTGCTTACATTCCCTGAGGGTCTTAGAGCGGCCTTCCTGAAAAATTGCTTCACTGGTACCTGCCGCCTTTTGGCCGAGTTCTTCGGCACCCTGCAGACGTTTATCGATAAATTCGTAAAGATCAATAAGATAGGTGTGTGACATCTTCCCTCAATAATATTTCTGATTTTTCAAATCAAAATTTTCTGTAAGATAGTGGCGCAGAGTTTCCAGTTCCAGCAGCTGCCCTTCAAAAGAGTACCGAGCAGCGGTATCATTTTCCTGAACAGCTCTTGCTTTGCCTTCTCCGGCAAGCTTTATTTTTTTACTGAGATAATCATGAATCTCCACTGAAAAAGCATGGGGCATTCTAGGTTCCTCGTTGATTTTCTGCGTTATTTTTTTAGAACAAAATACCACAAGAGAATAATTCTTCTTGACCGAGCACCACGTTGTAGTATAGCATAGGCCACAATGAATAATAACCACTATTACTACAGCCAATCTTGATTCAAATCCAGAACAATAAAATCCAGAATAATTATATAGAGCACTACGTTTCTTTATGATGTGATTACATCATACAAAACCGGCTTTTCATATGGAAAAGCTAAGATAAATCTTCTTATGCGGGAGGTAGAGTG
>CAYPEU010000034.1:24575-27048 GCA_964409855.1 uncultured Desulfocapsa sp. | reverse complement strand
CAATGGCAGCAACACAGTCGTTAGGACAACCGGAAAACTTAAATTTGAATTTGTAAGGGAATGCAGGACGATGAATCTCATCCTGATAGTGCATGGTCAGGTGATGGCAGGCTTCTTCTGTATCGTAGCATGACCACTCACAGCGGGACTGACCAAGACAGTTAGCAGGGGTACGCAGGTTGGAACCGGAACCACCAAGATCCTGTCCCATCTCATGGGTCAGATCCCAGAAAAAAGGCTCCAGAGCCTCGGTACGGCAACCAAGGAGGATAATATCACCGGTAGAACCGTGCATGTTGGTCATACCAGAACCATGTTTGTCCCAGAGACCCATCAACTGACGAAGATTCTCGGTGGAGTAGTACTTGGATGCAGGCTGATTAACACGAACGGTGTGAAAGTGCTCAACACCTGGGAACTGTGCAGGTACGTCAGAGTAACGACCAACAATACCACCACCATATCCGAAGACACCAACGATACCGCCGTGCTTCCAGTGGGTGATCTTATCTTTAAAAGACAGTTCGAGCTGACCAAGGATATCCCAACAATCGGGGTTTTTCTCAGCCTGGCGCTTGATGTCGGTAACGAAGCTTGGCCACGGACCACTCTCAAGCTCGTCCAACAGGGGCGTATCATGCTTTGCCATGAATTTTCCTCCTTTAAATTACTAATTTAACTTCAACCTTTACCAGAATATACACATCAAAAGCGATTGCTTCAAAACCGAACAGAAAGAGACGAAAGTATCACCCCTTGTCATTCGGCTTGTTGCATTAGCCAATGACAAAAACGGCAGAAACGAAACGAACACTATTGAATAGTCATTCAGCGAGGGAGAATATCTCTGAACAGGACCTTTGTCAACAAAAAACGAAACAGTTCACATTGAAAACTGAATGGACATTCAGTTTCTTCCCTGCAAAAAACAGTTATGCTATTCCTGCCACTCTAAGGATCTCTTTTTCCAGGGAGTTTTCCTCTGCCTTGCCTTCCATTGCCGAAAGAATCCGGCTGGCAAGGACCTTCCCCAGCTGCACTCCCTCCTGGTCAAACGAGTTAATATTCCAAGAAAAACCCTGAAATACGATCTTTGCCTCGTAGAGTGCAAGCAAGGCCCCCATGCTTCTGGCTGTCAATTTTTCTCCCATGAGGAGAGAATTTGGTCGATTTCCCGGAAATCGTTTATTGGGATTTCCATCCTCTTTACCAACGGCCAGGGCCAGGGATTGGGCCAGGAGATTGGCGATCAATTTCTGCTGAGAAGTGGTGCCGTGGATCTCCAGGTCTTTTCCGCGCTGGCTCTGCCTGAAGCCGACAAATTCAATGGCAACCCCTTCAGTACCTTGATGGAGCAACTGGTAAAATGCGTGCTGGCCGTTGGTTCCCGGCTCTCCCCAGACCACAGGCCCGCTCTTGACGGCAAGTCCTTGCCCGTTTCGCTGTACCAACTTTCCGTTACTCTCCATATCACACTGCTGCAGATGGGCTGCAAAACGATGCAGCCCCTGACTATAGGGCAGGACTGCAACCGTGGGCATGGCCAGAAAATTATGATTCCAAATCCCGAGCAGGGCCAGGAGGAGGGGAAGATTTGAGCGGACATCTTCCTCCTCTGCCGCCTCATCCATCATGGCCGCACCCTCAAGAAACTCCTCAACCAGCCGAGGGCCAAGGGCGAAACCGAGCATCACTGTACCCACCACTGATGTTGAGCTGAAGCGGCCACCGATATAGTCGTACATGTAAAAGGAACGGAGGTAGCGCTCTGGATTGTCCATGGGACTTGATTCCCCGGTCACTGCCAGGCAATGTTGCTGAGGATCCAGACCAGCGTCCTTCAAAGCGGTCCGGACAAGGGTTTCGTTGCTCAGTGTCTCTAGCGTTGTTCCACTTTTTGAGACCACTGAAACCAGCGTTCTGGAAAGATCAAGGGACTCAAGGACTGCAGCGGCATCATCAGGATCGACATTGGAGATAAAAAAGACATTCCTGCCCCTTATTCTGTATGCTCGCAGGGCCTCATAAATTGATCTCGGGCCCAGGTCAGAGCCGCCGATTCCGACATGAATCAGGTTGACAAAAGATTCTCCCCGGCTGTTGCATATTGTGCCGTGTTCCACCTCTTGGAGAAAGGTCCTCAGTTTAACAAGCTCTTTTTTTGCCTGCTCTGTGGCTGGAGCACAGGCCGGACTCTCCGAAAACAGGTCGCGACAGGCGGTATGCAGAACCTGCCGCTCTTCAGAAGGGTAGCCCTGTATGCGATTCATCACAACTCCCCGGCGCATCTGCCTGAACTGTTCCACAAGTTCACATTCATCGGCAAGGGACTGCAGCAGGTCGAGAACTTCCCCTGTTACCCGCTGGCAACCGTAAAGAAAATCAAATTCAGGCGCTGAACAGCAAAACTGCTCCATTCGTTCAGGAGTCAAGATGCCTGGTTTGGTCAAATCAGGTAGATTCTCAGCACAAC
>CAYPEU010000034.1:0-24475 GCA_964409855.1 uncultured Desulfocapsa sp. | reverse complement strand
CGTTCAGGAGTCAAGATGCCTGGTTTGGTCAAATCAGGTAGATTCTCAGCACAACGTACAAGTGGAGAAAAGGCCTCACAATCAGTTATTGACTTCCACGATCCCATATCCCCTCCCTGGCATTGCTCCACGCCATCTTTCTTCATTCACAGTTCGATGTCGGAGTCTTCGCTCGCCCAACCGTTCGATGTTCGACGTTCTTTCCCGGCCTATTCCACTCCTATCCCCGCCTTGCCCTGCCCTCCTGGGCCAGCGTTCGCATCTCTTCAATCACTGCCGCATAGTCGCGGCTGCCGTAAATCGCAGAACCTGCCACAAAGATATTGGCCCCGGCCTCTGCAATCCGGCCAATGGTCTTCGGACTCACCCCGCCGTCAATCTCAATTCCCACTTCCAGCCCCAGACTATCTATTCGCTTTTTCAGACTATCAGTCTTTTGCAGCGTAGACTCAATAAAGGATTGTCCGCCAAAACCTGGATTGACACTCATGAGCATCACCAGATCCACCTCTTCCAGGATATAATCCAGACTGGAAAGGGGAGTGGCCGGATTCAGCACAACACCTGCCTTTTTCCCAAGCTCTTTGATCCGGGAGATTGTTCGGTGGAGATGGGGACAGGCCTCCACATGCACAGTGATCCAGTCAGCTCCTGCAGCTGCAAAGGACTCAAGGTACTGGTCAGCATTTTTTATCATCAGGTGGACATCCAGCACCTTTTTGGTGACTGGGCGGGCCGCCTTCACCACCAGCGGACCGATGGTGATATTGGGAACAAAATGACCATCCATGACATCAATATGGATGACCTCGGCTCCGGCCTGGTCCACAGCGAAGATCTCCTCGCCCAGGTGCGAAAAATCAGCAGATAAGATGGACGGGGCAAATTGAATTTCCTGCATAATTCCCTCTCATTATAGGTTTGTTGTCAGACTATACGTCGAACCTGGTCGCCTGGAAGAATCTCCACTGCACCTTCGAGTTCCAGAAGAAGCAGCAACTCCGTCACTTTTGCCGGCCCCAGTCCGGACACGGCTATCAATTCATTACGAGGACTGGGATAGGCATCCATTGCCTGGAGCAGATTCAGCGCTTCCGGATCGATATTCATTGGTGCTACAGGCGATTGTTCTTCACCGCTGCCTTCCTCTTTCTGCCAGCCACAAGCAAGTTCAACCAGGACATCTTCAGCTGATTGTACCAGTTTGGCACCCTGCTGCAAGAGCCAATGTGTCCCATTGCTCTTAAAAGAATCGATTTGCCCCGGCACAGCAAAGACCTCTCGCCCCCCTTCAAGGGCCAGCTCAGCAGTGATCAGCGAACCGGATTTCCTTGCCGCCTCCACCACCACAACACCTCTACTGAGACCGGCAATAATACGGTTTCTCGCCGGAAAACGAAATCCTTCAGGACGAGTACCAGGAAGATACTCGGAGACCAAGAGCCCTCGGCTTCTGATCTGTTCATAGAGTTCCTGATTCTGCCTGGGATAGACCACATCCAGACCGCAGCCCAGGACCCCGATGGTTGCACCTTTTGCGGCCAGGGCTCCGCCATGGGCCTCGCTGTCAATACCAAGGGCAAGGCCTGACACCACTGTTACCCCGGCTGTTGCCAGG
Source organism: uncultured Desulfocapsa sp. (assembly GCA_964409855.1). Lineage (GTDB taxonomy): Bacteria > Desulfobacterota > Desulfobulbia > Desulfobulbales > Desulfocapsaceae > Desulfocapsa. Next base: position 22,857 of record CAYPEU010000034.1, on the reverse strand, counting down.
TCTCGGGCCAAGGTAAAAGCACTTCTTTTGCCATAGCCGGTGGCTGCCCGTGAGCCGACCATGGCCACGCACTCTGAGTTGAGGAGCTCACTGCGCCCCTGGAGGTAGAGTACTGGAGGGGCACCGACTATCTCTTGCAGCAGTTGCGGATAGAGTTCATCATCTGGACAGATGGCAGTGGCGCCAAAGGACTGAAGCTTTTCCAGACGAGAGGCAGCTTCCTCTTGTAACCGAGCGGGGTTTGCCAAAACAGCGAGCACACTTTTACGAATATTGGCATTGTTGATTCTGCCGTCCGTGCACGCAGAAAAAAGGGGGTCTACTCCACCAAAGTGGTTCACCAGCTGCCAGAGGGTCTTGCTCCCCAGACCAGGGACCAAGGTCAATGCCATCCAATCGAGTACAGGTTTTTGGGACATGGGTATACAAAGAAGAGAAAGGATCTTTCAAACAAAAATCCCGGGCTTAAGCCCGGGATTTTGGAGATCGTACCATCAAGAAAACAAAGATCAAAGGTAACAAACACCAATCAGACAAATCAATCGTCAAACAGTGAAGGAGTTCACCAGTGTCCCACAGACAAAAATCAATCGGTCATGAACACACGGAGTTCTTCGATGCGTGACGGGTGTTTCAACTTCTTGATGGCCTGGGCCTCAATCTGGCGAATACGTTCCCTGGTCACGGCAAAACATTTGCCCACCTCTTCCAGGGTATGATCACAGCCCACATCAATGCCATAGCGCATTCGCACCACCTTGGCCTCACGGGGAGAAAGGGAAGACATCACCTTGCACAGACACTCTTTCAGACTCTCCACCATGGAGGCTTCATGGGGACTGAGACCGGAACAATCTTCAATAAAATCTCCAAGAAAAGTCTCCTCATCATCTCCCACAGGGGTATCCAGGGAAATGGCATCTTTGGCAGTTTTCAGGGCAGCCTTCACCTTCTCCACGTCTGTACCAAGCTGTTCCGCCATCTCTTCAGGGCTCGGTTCCCGGTTCTCTTCACGAACAAAATCCCTGGAGACCCTTAACAGTCGATTAATGGTCTCAATCATGTGCACCGGAAGACGGATGGTGCGTCCCTGATCGGCTATGCCCCGGGTAATGGATTGACGAATCCACCAGGTGGCATAGGTACTGAACTTATAGCCCCGGTGATAATCGAACTTGTCCACGGCCTTCATCAAGCCGATATTCCCCTCCTGAATCAGATCAGGAAATTGAAGACCTCGATTGACAAATTTTTTGGACACAGAGATCACTAGGCGAAGGTTAGCACGCACCAGTGATTCCTTGGCATGTTTGTTGATATCCCGCCCGGTTTCCAACTCGTGAAGGATGGTATTGAGGGCCCGGTAGTCAAATCCTACTCCCTCTTTCAGCTGGATACCGATGCGACGCTCTAAATCAGCCGGACTGATATCGCCCTGACCGCTTTCAGCTGCAGCCAGCTTATGCTCTTTCAGGACATCGACCCGGACCTTTCTAAAACGCCTGGCCAGATCTTTCAGGTTGGAGGCAACACCGTTGATACAACGGGTACAGATGATTCGATCCTGGAACAGGGCCGAGACCTCTGAACCAATAGCCTGCATCTGCCGGGCAATGTCATCCGCCTCTGCTCTATCAGTCGAGGAATGGACAAGTTGCTCCTGCAGGGCCAGCCTTTTCTGCTCCAGCTCCACGGCCTCATCCACCTTGGCGAGGAAAGCCATTTTCTCTTTTTTAACAACCGCAGGCTGATTATCCTGAATCCCGCGCAGGATCTGAAATATTTTTATATTATCGGCCCTCAGCTCTTCGGCAACCTGTTGCAGGGCAGGAATAGCGAGGGGGGTTGCCAGAACGGCATCCTGAACTCGCAGGAGGCCCTCTTCCATCATGCGGGCCAGCTCAAGCTCTTCTTCATGACTGAGCAGGGTCAGGGTGCCCATTTCCCGCAGATAGATACTCATGGGATCAACGGCGTGATCGTTGCGCTTGGCAGATTTTCTGGCAAGACGCCGACGCTGCGTCCCCTGTCTCCGTTCTGGAGCAGGGGCTGCACGCGGATCATCTGACTGGCCTCTTCGCCGGTCATTTTCCCCGCCTTCGGAAAAGCCGACTGACTGCAGCCCTTCCCCTGAATCAAAAATTCCAGTCAAATCAACCACATCATCGTCGACTTGATCGGAAAAATCGTTGCTCACCTGATCGTCATCAGCCATCGCACCTCCCTACACAAGAGCACGCTCTCAAAACCAACAGAAAACGGCTAGTCAACAGCATATTCTGCTTTCCTGTTTCTCCAATTGCACACTATAGCAAAATTGTACGGTTAATCAACATTTTCAAGATAAATAATTAAAAAATTTATGAAAAAAATAACATATGGAGTCCCTTGGAAAATTGCAAGACCGCCCACCTCAGCCCAACACGGCCACAAAAAGACGCCAGTTCAGGGCGTTAAAAAAAACAGGCAGCGATTTCCCAGACAATACTTTTTTTAGCTGCCCGCAATCCGCGAGCAACAGTCCTGGTGCCGCACCATAAATGTGACAGGAAAAAATTTATTCCCTGCGATCAACTGCCTTTCTGACGGAGAGATTGTAATGCCTTATCCACCTCCATTTTCTCAAATACGAGCTGCTGCAGATCAGTGTCATCATTTCCTGCTGTACACTCAGCTATCCGCTCCATCAACTTCTTGGATTTCTGCACCAACCCCTCCCGTTCCATCCAGCAAAGGAGCTCTGCCAGCTCTTCCTCAGTGCCCTTACAACAGAGGGCATTGGAATCAGAAGAGGAGCTCAACAAAATATCTGCAACCAGAACACGCTCTCCACCCTCAGGCAATCCTGCCAGCAACTCTTCCGGCTCCACCTCTCCGGATTGTTCCAGTAGACCCTTCAGCTGCAGGAACAGAATCTCGCCAATGGTACCCAGCAGACAGGATCGAATTCCACCCCCTTCCAGTGCTCCCAGAGAATGGGGATAGAGTACCATATGGGTGACCAACCGTTTCTGCGGAGGAGTCAGCGGGACAAGGATCTCCCGGCGCAATGGCCGCCTCCTTTCCGGTTCCGGGGGAGGGGCAGGTGCTCCAGAGACCAGAGCAGCCTTCAACTCCTCTGCCGGGATACCAATGGTTTCACTGAAATGAGAGAGCATCAGTGATCGCTGCAGAGGCGACACAGCCGCCTTGACCAAAGGACGAAGTTTCTCGATGATTCGACCCTTTCCATCCAGTGTCAGGCCATGTTCCTCCACCAGGCGCTGCAGCGTAAACTCAGGCAGAGGCATGGCCTGATCCAAAAGGGCCTCCAGAGCCGGCAGCCCTTTTTCCAGAACAAAGGTATCCGGATCATGGCCGGGAGGCAGCAGGGCCACTTTTCCAGCCACCTGCTCGCTCAAGAATAACGGTACCGCACGCATGGCAGCCTTGACTCCGGCTGCATCACCGTCAAAGAGCAGCACATACTCATCAGCAAAACCCTTCAACAGCTTCAGCTGCTGCACGGTGAGCGCTGTGCCTAACGGTGCCACCACATTGGGACAGCCATGCACAACCAGTGACAGCAGATCAAAGTTTCCCTCCACCAGGATCGCCTGCTGTCTTCGACGAATCTCCTCACCCTGCTGATACAGGCCCAACAGCGAGTTACTCTTGTTAAACACAAGGCTCTCCGGGGAGTTCATATATTTAGGCTGACCATCGCCCACGATACGACCGCCAAAACCAATGGTCCGCCCCCCACGATCAAAGATCGGAAAAAGGATCCTGTCCCGAAAACGGTCATAGGTGCCTCCCTGCTCCTTTTTCACCAGGAGCCCGACTTCTTCAGCAACCTGCCGCTCTTCAGCATTGAACTGTCCGCCGAGAAAATTCCAGCCCGCGGCATCCGGGCCTGGAGCGTAGCCTATTTTAAACCGTTTCTGGATCTCGACAGGGATCTGCCGCTCTTCAAGATAGTGCCTGGCGTCGGAAGCCTTTTCAGAATGGAGAAGATAGTCCTGGAAAATGGCGGCCGCCTTCTCATTGACCGCATACATGGCCTTGCGCCGGCGGCTCTTTTCCTGCTCTTGTGCTGACTGTGGCCGTTCCGGAATTTCAATCTGGTAGCGCCTGGCCAGATCCTTCAGTGCTGCTGGAAAATCAAGGTTATGATATTTCATGAGGAAGCTGTAGACATCGCCCGAGGCCCCGCAGCCAAAGCAGTAAAAAAACTGCTGCCCGGGATGCACGGAAAACGAGGGGGTCTTTTCCCCGTGAAAGGGGCAGAGGCCAAGATAACGGACACCTGCCTTTTTCAGCTCCACACACTCCCCTATGACCTGCACAATGTCTGCCTGCTCTTTGACCCGGGCTGCCAGATCATCACCCGATTCCGTATATCCCATATCGATTCCCTAAAAAAGAAAGATGCAACTCCATCCTGAAAAAGCTATACTTTAAAAGAAGTAATCAGCCGGCGGCAGTCAGTATTCAGCATACTGACGCCTAATGGACAAATAAAAAGCTCCATATGCGAGGCGCGCCTGTACCCGTTTTTGGGTAAAAATTTTGTACCCCAAGGGCACTTCCTGAGGGGCGCACAACGAAGCAGATGGAGAATTTTTACTTATCCATCACCCTATAGAAAGACAGGACGCCCCTCCTGTCAAGAAGATACACTCTTCAGCCTGACAGCCGTGAGGTGTCCCATGGAAGATTTCAGCAAGACCCTGGCCTTTGAAGTCAAAAAAGAGATCGCTGACCGCTATTTCGGGTTCCGAAAAATCATTGAAGAGGACTCGGACGAGTATCAGAAGGAAATCATCGCCTCCACACTCCTGCTGGAAAAACGAATAGGGTTTGACCTCCTCCGCATCTATGCCCTGCTGCAAGAAAGCCACCTGATCACCCGTTTTTACAAACTCACCAAACTGGGTGACGTCCTCTTTTTTGACTCCTACGTCAGTCAGTCCCCCACCATCCGCAAACGACTTTTCGAAGACCAGCATGTCCATGGTCTTTTCAGAAAAGGACGCTTTCACAATATGTTTTTTGATGTCTACGAGACTCTGCGCGACCATATTGACAGCTACCGAAAAAGAATTGCCTCACTCATTGAAGAGCATGAGATTATCGAAGAAGAAATAAAACTTTTTTATCAGAAAAACGACATCAGCGGCATCATGCTCTTTCTCCGTCAGCTCGACAGTGGCGATTCCGGCACCTCCGGTTCCATGTCCGGGGGTATTGACTCCAAAGGAGCGATCAGCATGGAGGAGAAAATGCGCCTTCATCCCCCCCAATCAGTGGAAAAATTTCTCCCCATCCTCCCCCCTCTGCCCGACCCTGCAGCCATTAAGTCCGAGCTGAAAAAACTGGTGAACGAGGCATACGCCGGGCAGCCTGATTTTGACCTGAAACACTTATAAAACAACCCTCTTTCTTGACCTTGACAGTGCAGGCAGCATCGTTATTGTATCGCTAACTCCCCTGAGCAGCAGAAGATTACGGGGAACCGATTTTAATCATGGAGGACTTTTATGACAAGTATGATAAAAACCGGCCTGCTCATGGCAGCCTTGACCGCTGTTTTCATGGTCGCCGGACAACTCCTTGGCGGCAGCAACGGAATGGTCTTTGCCCTGGTTATGGCCCTGGGAATGAATTTTTTCGCCTATTGGTACAGCGACAAAATGGCCTTGAAAATGGGGGGCGCCAGGGAAGTCTCTGCCACCGAAGCCCCTGATCTGCACCAGATGGTGGCAAGCCTCTCTTCCCGGGCAGGTCTTCCCAAACCACGAGTCTATATGATCCATCAGGATACTCCCAATGCCTTTGCCACAGGCAGGAACCCTGAGCATGCGGCCGTGGCGGTGACCACCGGGCTCATGCAGATTCTCAAACGAGATGAACTGGAAGGGGTCCTGGCCCACGAACTGGGACACATTAAAAACCGCGACATTCTCATCAGTTCCATTGCCGCCACCATGGCCGGTGCCATCAGCTACATGGCCTCCATGGCCCAGTGGGCAATGATCTTTGGCGGAGGCCGTTCCGATGAGGATAATGGTGGCGGCCTTATCGGCAGTCTGCTGATGATGTTTCTGGCACCCCTTGGTGCCTCACTCATCCAGATGGCTATTTCCAGAAGCCGGGAATTTCAGGCAGATGCCACCGGTGCCGCCATCTGCGGCCATCCCCGCTCTCTGGCCTCAGCCCTCCAGCAGCTGGAGAGTTTTAATCGGCGCCGGCCCATGCAGGTCAACCCTGCAACGGCACAGATGTACATCGTAAACCCCCTTGCCGGAGGCACCCTTGCCAATCTCTTTTCCACACACCCGCCCATGCAGGAACGAATCAGACGTCTGAGTGAGCTCTAAACCGAGGGCCCGGACAGTCCGACATCTGTGAAACAGTGCAGGTGGCGGACTGTCAATTGTTCCTCTGCTGTTCACATACTATTTGCTTTTTCTCTTTTCCAGACCATATACTGGTACAGAGACACTGTCATTTTTCATGTCGCTCTTGCCCAGCATACGATCTGAGGGAAACACTTATCCTAGCTCACCCACGCTCCGAGGAGGGCCTGCAAGATCATCACCGACATCAAAAAGACCATTCGCAGCACCAAAAGACTGACAGAAATCCTCAAGGTCCTTTCCAGGTTCGGATTTCGGGAAGTGATCGTGGATATGGGGCTGGACGTTTTTTCCAGCGGCAAAAAGAGTCTTGACGAGGTCGTCCATGATCAGGAAGACACCAGTCTCTCCAGACCTGTTCGTCTGCGCATGGTCCTGGAAGAACTGGGACCCACCTTTATCAAACTCGGCCAGATTCTGGCCACCCGCCCCGATCTTATCCCACTGGAATGGGCGGAAGAATTCAAACAGCTTCATGATAACTGCGGCCAAGTCCCCTTTGCTGAAATTGAAAAGGTTCTGGCCCGCGAATTCCCGGGTCGCCTGGACCTGCTTTTCTCTTCCATTGATGAGACGCCCCTTGCTGCTGCCTCCATGGCTCAGGTGCATCGGGCACGACTGACAGACGGAAGCCGGGTGGTGATCAAGGTCCTGCGTCCGGGTATTAGAAAAGTTGTGGAAGAAGACATGGCACTGCTCGAGGGGCTGGCCCAGTTTGTCGAATCCTATTTTTCCAATCTCGGCTACAGCCCTGTCGCCGTATCCACTGAGTTTTCAAGGGAACTCTTCAAAGAGATGAACCTGACCCAGGAAGCTCAGGCAACCAAAAGACTCCGACGCTACTTTGAAGAGGACCCCAACATCAGCTTTCCAAAGGTCTACACGGATTCTTCCACCCGCAATGTCCTGACCCTGGAAGAAATCCAGGGACGCCCACTCTCCACTGTCAATCCGGAGGAACTGAGCGCCGGAGAGCGAAGAAAGATAGTGGCCAATGGCACCGATGCCGTTTTCAAACAGTGTCTCCGCTTCGGATTCTTTCACGCCGACCCCCATCCGGGCAATATCTTTCTGCTGCCGGGAGAGAAACTCTGCTTTATCGATTGCGGAATGACAGGACACCTGGACAAAAAAACAGCAGAAGAACTCGTCGATCTCATTGCTGCTGTGAGCCAAGGAGACATTGACAAGCTTTGCCGGGTGGTTGTCGAACTCACGGATGTGGATCCAGCCGTCACCGACAAAAGAGATTTTCGTTTGGAACTGCAGCAGATGGCATCCACCTTTCAGGATGCGGATCTGAAACAACTGGATATCGGCAAGTTGCTTTCCGACTTCTTTGGTATGCTCCAGCGTTACCACATCCTCTGTCCCAGTGATCTTCTCTTTCTCACCAAGGCGCTGACCACCATTGAAGGGGTCGCAGAACATTTTGACCCTACCTTCAATGTCCTGGCCCATGTTGAGCCCCAGATTCGGGAAGTGGTCACCAACCGCTACGGTTATACGGCAATGCGGCATCGCATGCAAAAGTCTATGACCGATTATGCAGAACTCCTTGAAGGGTTGCCTGCAGATGTGCAGCGTATCCTGGACCAGATACGGCATGGCCGCTTTACCCTCAACCTGGAGATGCGGCGCATCGAACATCTTGCTGACAAGGTAGACCTCTCCAGCCGGGTGATGGGAATATCCATGATCACCTCCGCACTCATCGTCGGTTCATCCATCCTCATTCTTGCTGATTCCCTCTCCAAGGAATCCGGATTTCTCGGGATATTAGGAATTATAGGGCTGGTAGGGGCCGGACTCTATTCCGCCGGCTTTGTCGCCTCGTTTATCATGCCGAAGAAGAAAAAAAAAGTAACGCTCCGGGTCCAGCCCCCCTGGCCCTTCTTCAGAGCACTGACTCCTTGCTCCTGGCTCCAAAAAGATCAAATTATTTTGCCATCCAAAATAATCCCACACCTACAGCAATATAACACAACTCAGGAAATTGAGTTTACAATAAAAATCCGTACCCAAAGGACCCGGTCTTGATGACCCCTTGAAGGAGCAACTTTACTTCCTCCCATTGGTACTGGCTGAGCACCACAGAAGATGCCGAAAAAGGAGTTTGAACTGTCTGAGCGAAGCGAGTTTTCTTGCCTCCCGGCAGCTTCGAGGAGCGTAAGGAAGTCCGAAGGACCCAGGGACAAGGGTGCCCTTTCTTTTGCTTCGTTTTCTTTAGGCAAGTAAAGAAAATGAAGAGGTATATTAAAAGGGCTGAGCTGGCGGACTTTGACCTGGCCTGGAAGACCAAGTCTTTTACTTTAAATAAACTCTGGCTGGAGCTGATTCCTGCTCTAAGCCTTAAGGGAATCCGCCACCTTGTTGCAGATGGCGACAAAGGATTTTGCCTCCAGGCTGGACTCGCCGACAAAAACTCCGGAAAGCTGGGGCAGGCTGACATAATCCCCTACATTGTCAGGAAAAAGGGAGCCACCATAGACAACCGGCCTTTCTGACTGCACCTGACTGATGAACCTGGCAGCCTCAGCAACCCGTTGGGGCTGTTCCGGGACCCGGGCAGAGGTTGCCTCCACTGGGCCATAGGCGAGGATCATTTCATCACAATCGATATCGTTTAAAGCAGTGAGCTGAGACATGGCATATGGCTGATCAATACAGACAATAGGCTTTAAGCCTGCATCCACAGTCTCTGCCATCTTGTTGGCGGTATCCTGCGATGTTTCATGAAAATACCTTCTTCTTTCCGAATGGCCGATAATGACGTAGTCCACCATGGGTTTGAGCAAATCAGCAGCCACTGCTCCGGTATAGGAGCCTTTGGGAAAAGGGGACACATCCTGGGCAGCCAAGGAAACATTTTTCAGCTGAAGGGCCTGGACATAGTGAGACAGGGCCTGGAGGCAAAGAAAAGAAGGGGCCACGATAACGTCGAGCCCCTCAACCGGCCTGTACAGATCGGCAAACTCGGAGAACCACTCCTGGGCCTCTTTTTGCCCCTTGTTACACTTCCAGTTGCCAACAACATATTTTGTCATGCGCACCTCCTTGGTCTCTATCTCTCCTCGTAAGAGTTCAGGCAGAAATTGCAGAAAGAATTCGCGCCCTGATCTCCTCTTCACCTAACCCATCAATCAGCACTCCCTTTTTTCGGGAATGAAGACCATGCGTAATCTCAAGATCTTTTTTTTTCAGCCCCAGAAGAGAGGCAAGGAAAACGATCACACCACGATTGGCCTTCCCATCAACAGGTGGAGCAGAAAGGGTCAGTTTTAGGCGATTATCATGAATCCCCCCCAAGCCATTGCGGGAAGACCTGGGCTGGACATACACATTGAGAAGAATCCTGCCGTCTTTGCAGGTGGAGAGAAAAGACATCTCAAGAAGATCCTTTCTCCTTCTCCTCTTCTTTTACATCCAGACTAAACATCTCTTTGAGAGTAAAGTCCTCCCCCTCTTCCTCTTCTCGATTATCACCAAGCAGGGTGGCCAGGGTCTCTTCATCCACTGCCGCTCCCTTGGAAAGAGCATCAAGCCCCGCCTCGACCTTTCCCAGGTCTTCCAGGCTCATGGAGCCATCCTCCCCGATCTCTACCTTCTGAAAGAGTTCAGTGTCATATTTCGGCTCAGTGGGCGGTTTCTCTTTCTCTTCCGGATAAAAGACATCAAGGGTCTCCAGATAGGTCTCAAGAATCCCCTTCAGTTCCTGCTTGACCTTTCCTCTCTTATTCTTGAGTTCCTCTATTTCCCGGGGCAAGCGCTCCAGGTCAGCTTGCGCATCATCCCGGATCTTGTTGATCTCAGCGTGTGCTGCGGCAACCATCTCTTCCGCCTCAATCCTGCTTTTTTCTTTGAGGTCTTCTGCAAAACGCTGGGCTGTTGCCAGGGTCGATTTAAAATCGACCTCTTCCTTTTTCAGGTCGTTATTCTGTTCCTGCAGGAGTGCTACCCTCCTGTCCAGGGTCTCTTTTTCCTCAGTCACAGCCTGCAAGGCCTCTTCCGCCTCTTTTATTCGGGCTTCAGCGGCACTGACCTCTTCTTCCTGTTCCGCTTTCTCTTGATCAATATCATCAATGCGCAACTGCAGTTCTTCAATCTCTTTGGTCAGCTCCTGGATTTTCTCCTCTTTCTGGGAGCATCCATCTTTCAACTCCTCGGAGATCTTCCTGGTAAACTGCATATCAGTTTCCAGGGAACTGTTATAGTTCTCGAAAGTCTCCTTCTCCTCACGCAGGCCCTCCAGTTCTTCGAGCTGCTCCTTGACCCGTTCCTGGAGCTCAAAAAATTCATCGGCAATGGTCTCCAGATAATCCCTCACTTCAATGGGATCAAAGCCCCTGAACTTGACTTGAAATTCCTGGTCCTTAATAAGCTGCGGAGTAATAGACATAACAGATAGTTCCTTCGGGGTTGATTTTATCTTCGATCACCCTATGCGCGCAATGAACACCAAACGTTCATCTTTTATTCTGGATAGCTGATCAACATTGTCGATCCCGACCGGATTCACCCCATTCCCATGGACAGTTGTTTTAAGGTGGGAACAATAAAACTCTGCAAAAACATGATGGCCATGATCAGGATCAAGGGCGAGAAATCAATCCCTCCCATGCTCATGGGCACCAGCCGTCTGATGCGGCTGAGCAGTGGTTCGGTAGCCTCATAGAGGAAACGAACGATGGGATTACGCGGGTCTGCATTGACCCAGGAGATCACTGCCCGACCGATGATGATCCACATATAGGCCGTGAGGAGAAAATCCACGAGCTGGGCAATGGCCATCATAAAATTATTTACAACAAACATTTCAATACTCCATCTTTTTTTTGAGCGTCATGCTATCTGAAAGGATTTTTTTCAGGCAACCCTGGAACCTGGGACCACAGGATCACTCACTGTGGAGAGGACCAGGCGTGTCTTGCCCTCCTCCTCCATCTTTGCCGCCAGAACCATTCCCTGGGACTCAACTCCCATCAGCCGGACAGGCTTGAGGTTGGCCACGATCAGGACCTGCATGCCAATGACATCGTCCGGGGGATAATACTCTGCAATGCCGGCTACAATCACCCGCTCCTCCGGGGCCTTGACCGTAAGTTTAAGCAGACGGTCCGATTTTTTCACTGCCTCTGCCGCAACAATCTCGGCCACCCGCAGCTCCACTTGCTGGAACTGATCAAAGGTAATCACCCCTTCTTCGCTTATTGCCTTCTCTTTCTTCTGCTCTTTCTTTTTCCCGGCCCCTTTCTGGGCAGGCGGCTGTTCCTTCTTTTTCTCCACCCGGGGAAAGAGGGCATCAATTTTTCTGAGCTCGGTCCCAGGCGGCAGAAGCCCCCATCTGCCGCCGCTGATAAGAGTATTCACCAGCGGGCTGTTTTCTTCCAGGCCCAGACCAAAGGCCATCTTGCAACAGGTCTCCGGCATGACAGGCTGAAGAAGCAGAGTGAGCAGACGCAGCACCTCTGTCAGATTGTAGAGCACTGCATGAAGACGAGCCTCCTTTTCCACCTCTTTGACCAGGGCCCAGGGTTCATTGCTCACAATATATTTGTTGGCCAGACTGATCAGCTCCCATACGGCCTGAAGTCCACGGTGGAACTGAAAATCCCCCATGGCCTCCTCATAACGAAGCAATACCGAGGCAGCCAGCTCCTCAAGAACAGTATCATCTGTCGTATCGTTCCCTGGATCAGGTACGATACCGCCCGTGTACTTGGCGAGCATTGCTGTGGAACGGCTATAGAGATTGCCCAGGTCATTGGCCAGGTCGGAATTTTTTCTCGCTACAATGGCAGCAGCGCTAAAGGAGGCATCAAGGCCAAAGGACATCTCGCGCAGGGTAAAGTAACGGAGACAGTCCACCCCGTACTCTTCCACCAGTTCTGCCGGACGAACCACGTTGCCGATACTCTTGGACATCTTGGTCTCATCCACATTCCAGTAGCCGTGGACGTGCAACTTCTTATAGAGAGGCAACCCCATGGAGAGAATCATGGTGGGCCAGTAAATGGCGTGGGGTTTGAGAATATCCTTGGCAATCACGTGCTCGGCCACACTCCAGTAGTCGTCAAACTCCTCACCATCCGGATATCCCAGTCCGGTGAGATAGTTGATGAGCGCGTCAAACCAGACATAGGTGACAAAAGAGTCATCAAAGGGAAGCGGAATCCCCCACGTCAGGCGGGAGGTGGGACGGGAAATACACAAATCTTCCAGAGGCTCACTGAGGAAGGAGAGCACCTCGTTTCGATACCTCTCCGGAGTGATAAACTCAGGGTTGGCCTGGATATGATCAATCAGCTGCTCCTGATAACGGGACATACGGAAAAAATAATTCTGCTCAGTGATCTCCGCAGGCACAGTCTGATGATCCGGACACTTCCCTTCCACCAGTTCTTTTTCAGTGAGGAAGCGTTCGCAGCCTGTGCAGTAGAGCCCGGAGTACTCATCGAAATAGATATCCCCCTGGTCATAGACCTGCTGCAGGATCTTCTGCACTGTGGCCACATGATTGGCATCGGTGGTACGGATAAAGTTATCCGGGGCAACATTTAAGAGCGGCCAGGTATCCCGAAACATCGTGCTGACTCGATCCACATAGTCCTTGGGGCTTACCCCTTCCCCCGCTGCCGCCTCGGCAATCTTGTCGCCATGTTCATCGGTACCGGTCTGAAAACGTACCTTCTCTCCCTGGAGACGTCGAAACCGCGAGTATGTATCGGCAACAATGGTGGTATAGGCATGGCCGAGATGCGGCTGTGCGTTCACATAGTAAATAGGGGTGGTTATATAGGTTGTCATGATGATAACTGTTCAGGTTGGGACTGTAGGCCAAAGGCTTTTAGTTTGCAAAATCTGCGTTTCTCGTCACATCACCCTGGGAGGGTGACAGGTTCATCTCACCTACAGCCTATCTCTCTTGTTCTTCCTTGCTGGCCTTTTTTTCTTTTTTTCTTTTTTTGGCTGGTCGTTCTGTTTTCAACACTTCACAATTCTGCCATTCCTCTGCAGTCAACAGATGCTGCTCCCCTTCCTGGTTGACCACCAGGAGAGTATGCTGGAGAGGATTCTGACGCTTGACCCGCATGACCCGGCCATCCACCAAGATCTTTTTCCCGGGTTTGGGCATGCCTTTTCGCTCCCGTTTATAGGTCTCAAACTCATAGGTCAGACAGCAGAGAAGTCGATTGCAGACCCCGGAGATCTTAGAAGGATTTAACGGCAGATCCTGCTCTTTGGCCATTTTGATGGACACGGAGTCAAACTTTTTCATGTGTGCGGAACAGCAGAGCTCTCGCCCACAGGTACCTATGCCGCCCAGCATCTTGGTCTCATGGCGGACACCCACCTGTCGCATCTCCACCCTGGTACGGAACTCCTGCACCAAGTCTTTGACCAGTGCCCTGAAATCCACCCGCTTGTCGGCAGTGAAATAGAAAATCATCTTGCTGCCATTGAAAAAACGCTCCACCCTGACAAGGCGCATCTGCAGCGAGTGCTTCTGGATCAAATCCTTGCAGGTTGTAAAGGCCGAGGCCTCTTCCAGGGGAATATTGGCGTAGCGGTTACACTCCTCATGGGCCGCTCGCCGAGCCAGTTCATAACTCGCCCGACGCTCTCCCTCCCCATCCCGACAGGCAGGAGCAGAATGGCTGATGCGGGCCGGCTCCAAGCCATACTGGCCACGGACCATGACCACCTCGCCCCTCTTCAGATCATTCAGGGATGACTTGGCCGTGAACTCCTGGCCATTCTCACGAAAACGGAAACGATAAAAGAACCATTTCTCCTGTTCCTTTGTCTCCTCCGCTTCCTGCTTCCTGTTTTCTTCCTGCGCTTCTGCCATAACCTGTTATCAGTCTCTTAAAAGTTGTTCCATACAGTCAAATACTCTTCAAGCCTGCAGCTGAAAAAGAAGAACCTCACAGACAAGGGTTCGATTGCAGTTCCGCTCCAATTCTTTTTCCGCCCGGTCAATGGCCTGCAGTTTAGCAAAATATTGTTCAGAACTCCAGTCTTTCCGAGTTTCCCCCATGGTGGTTGTCGGTGCCTGGGAAGAGTGAGCGAACAAACTATCTCGAATCCAGAGACGAAGCAGGCCGAGAAGGTGACATAAATCCTCCTTGAGCCCTGCCATGGCCTCTGCTGTCTGGAGAAGAAGTCCCACATGTTGCCCGTCAGTTTTGCCTGGATCAGTGACCAACTCCACCACCTGCTTCCAGAAACTCACCAGGTCTTGACGATGGAGGAGCAGCGCCCTTCCCGGACTGCCCTCGGCAAATCTTGCCAGAAGCGTTGCCGTCTCCTGGTCCAGCTCCTCATTCTCCCGGCTAATGACCTCCACCGTCTCCTGGAGAGTCAGCGGATAAAAGGGAATGGTCTGGCACCTGGAGCTGATCGTCGGCAGGATGGTTCGTGAAGAATCTGCGGTGAGGAGGAGGAGATTCTCTTCAGGCGGTTCCTCCAAGGTCTTGAGCAGACTGTTTGCTGCCTCCCGGCGCATGGTGTGAACATCTTCAATCAGGACCACCCGCATCCCAGCCTCATAGGGGGCATAGGAGAGTTTTTTGATCAGATCCCGCACTTGGCCAATCTTAATCGCTCCTTTTTCCGGCGAGACAAGTAAGAAATCAGGATGCGAGCCTGCTGCGAGCTTCCTGCACCCGGAACAGCGGCCGCAGGCGGCAAGTCCTTTGGCGGCAGCACAGTTTACTGCCGCAGCCAGACCTCTGGCAAAGAGCTGCTTGCCAACCCCTTCCGGCCCCCTAAACAGATAGGCATGGGCCAGCCGTTCAGAGGAGAGACTCCTGGTGAGCAGGTTTCTCGCCTGTTTCTGGCCGAGGAAGGGTCTGCCTCCGATGAGGAGCCCTGTTTCCTCTGCTTGCACTACTCTCTCCATGGTTAACAAATTAAGCTGGTTGAATATCGAACGTTCATCGTTAAAAGAGTCTCTGCTGCCGATTCAAGGAAGAAACAGAGGGCTCGTCTCTGGCCGGTTCCTCTTCTTCAGGCATGGGGCTGAGATAGAGAAAGCGCTCCAGCGAACGCTGATATTCGGTCCACTGCAAGCCGGGTTCCGTCATCTTTGTCCGCAGCTGCTCCATGAGATTCATCTTGGCATCAAGGTCGTCGAGAAAGCTGAGGAGAAAGGCCTCAATGGTCATGGGCACTGTTGGCGAGCCAAACTCCTGCCTTCCGTGGTGACTGAGGATCAGGTGCTGGAGCTGTTCAAGGAGATCCTGAGGGAAATCTTTGATCCGGGCAGCCTCTGCCGCCACCATTTCACTGCCCATGACCAGATGCCCCTTCAATCTGCCGCGCGGAGTATAGTCAATGAGGGCCAGCTCCATCTGCAGCTCCTCCACCTTGCCCACATCATGAAGCAGGGCGCCTGCGATGAGCAGGGAACGGTCTACCCCGGGATAGTGCGTAGAGATCGTATTGGCAAGCTCTGCCACAGAGAGAGTGTGTTCCAGCAAGCCGCCCAGGTAGGCATGGTGAATCCCCTTGGCTGCCGGGGCATCCTGAAAACGCTGCCACATGGGTTCTTTTTTCAAAAACCGATTCAGCAATTTTTTTAAAAACGGGCTCTCCACAGATCGGACCAGGTTCTGCAGCCGCGCTGCCAGCTCCCCCCTGTCCTTGCTGCAGCTGGGGACAAAATCATCAAGGTCCACCTCTTCCCGGGAGCAGGGTTGCAGGGAATCGATCTTCAGCTGCAGCTGCTGCCGATAGGACTGCACCACTCCCTGCAGACGGATAAAATTCCCAACCTGGCAGTGGGGTGCCACCTCCTCTGCCCGCTCCCAGATCGGACCATTGATCTCTCCGCTGCGGTCCATGACTGAGAGTTGGAGATAGGGTTTCCCGGCTCGGGTCTCGGCCAGACGAGAAGACTTGACCAGGAACAGATCATCGATTCGGTCACCCTCATGGAGATCTTTTACAAACTGTTTTTTTGCCATTTGCTTCTATTGGATTTTCTGGTCTAGTACTCAGGACTCAGACTTCAGAGGAACATCAGGCGCCTTTAACGCATGGTTAACGCTCAGGACTTCCTGTTTCCTTCATGCGTCCATTCCAACAACGCTGGGAATATTCTTCTGCACCCTGAATAGCGTCTCCTGCCTCCTGCCCCTTTCACACATTGAAACGGAAGTGCATGCAGTCTCCGTCAGCCACCACATACTCCTTGCCTTCAGATCGCATCAATCCCTTTTCCTTGGCCTTGTTTTCTCCGCCGCAGGCAACAAAATCGTCGTAGCTGATGGTCTCTGAGCGAATAAACCCTCGCTCGAAATCAGAATGAATCTTTCCGGCAGCACCCGGAGCAGTGGTCCCGCGGGTGATGGTCCAGGCACGGGTCTCCTTTTCTCCCACGGTGAAGTAAGTGATCAGCCCCAGGAGTTCATATCCGGCATGGATCAGGCGATTCAGGCCAGGCTCTTCCATGCCCATGTCTGCCAGAAACTCCTGCTGCTCATCCGGTTCAAGGTGGCTCAACTCCTGCTCAATACTCCCGGCAATCACCACCACCCCGTCACCATCTTTGGCCGCCAGTTTTTCCAGAACCCGGACATATTCATTGCCCTCTATCACATCTTCCTCTGACACATTGGCCACATAGAGAACAGGCTTGTCTGTGAGCAGGCAGAGGTCTTTTACCAGCTCCTTCTCCAGGTCACTTTCCGGCGCAAGGGTTCTGGCAGAGGCACCGCCATCAAGGACATCACGCAGCTTTTCCAGAAACAGGGCCTGGGCCTTGAAAGTTTTATCCCCGGATTTGGCCTGACTCTGCGTCTTTTTCAGTCTTTTTTCCACAGTGTCAAGGTCGGCTAAGATCAGCTCCATGGTGATCACTTCCTGATCCCGGGCCGGGTCAATGGAACCGTCCACATGGACAATATTTTCATCCTCAAAGCAGCGAATGACATGGACAATGGCATCCACCTGCCTGATATGCCCAAGAAACTGGTTGCCCAGTCCTTCACCCTGACTGGCCCCTTTGACCAGGCCGGCAATATCAACAAACTCCATCTGGGTGGGGATCTTGCTCTTTGTCTTGGCCATCTCAGCCAGGACATCAAGCCGCTTATCCGGAACCGGGACAATTCCCACGTTGGGTTCAATGGTACAGAAAGGATAGTTTGCGGCATCAATGCCGGCTGCAGTTAATGCATTAAAGATGGTCGATTTTCCCACGTTGGGAAGTCCGACAATACCACAGCGAAAGCCCATAAAAATACTCCTGAAAAATTATATAATTAGCACCATTGTCCAAGAGACTGCTCCGCAGATAATGGTAAAATTCACGACAAACTGACCCAAATAGGCTAGTATACCCGTCTCCTGCAGAAAAAGCCCTTGTTTTTAACCTTCTTCCCTCTGCTCCCCCCAGAACAACTACGTCCTATGAAGCAGCCCATTCTGATTACAAATACCACCCTGTTCACCGATCCAGACGCCGCTCTTCTTACTGATCACTGGCTCCTCACCCAGGGGAACGTTATTCACTCCTTCGGCCCTATGGAGACAGTGCCCCAGGACAATGGTGTCAGCCGAATAAACGGGGAAGGGAAACTGCTCATGCCCGGTCTGATCAATGGGCACAACCACTGTGCCATGACCCTCTTTCGGGGATTGGCCGATGATCTGGAACTGGGAGAGTGGCTCAACGAGCACATCTTTCCGGCAGAAGCCGCCCACGTCAGCCCGGAGATGGTCTACTGGTGTACGAAACTGGCTGCAGCTGAGATGATCCTCTCGGGCACCACCACAGTGGCCGACGGTTATTTTCATGAAGACCAGGCAGCCCAGGCCCTGCTTGATGCAGGAATGCGGGCAGTCCCGGCCCAGGGAATCATGGACTTTCCAGCCCCTGGCGTTCCGGATCCAACAAAAAACATTGACGCAGTAGAGGCCTATCTCCTGGACTGGCAGGAAAAAGACAAACGGATCAGGCCAGGGATCTTTGCTCACTCCCCCTACACCTGTTCACCAAAAACCCTGCAGCGGGCCAAGGATCTGGCCAGTAAATACCAGGCCCCCTTCTTTATCCACGTGGCAGAAAGTCACCATGAGCAGAACCTTCTTCTGGATCCACAGGGAACGAGTCCCATCCGCCACCTGGCTGCCCTTGACCTGCTGGACGCAGAGACTGTTCTTATTCACTGTGTGTGGCTCGATGATGAGGACAGAAAAATTATTCAGGAGAGCGGGGCAGGAGTAGTGGTCTGTCCGCAGAGCCACTATAAACTGGCCTCGGGTATTGCCCAGACAAGCGAAATGATGAGCAGAGGAATCCCTGTGGGCTTAGGTACGGATGGCAGCGCCAGCAACAACAGCCTGGATCTCTTCCGAGAGATGGATATCCTGGCCAAGGGCCAGAAAGTACGAACACTTAACGCCACAGCCATGCCAGCATGCAAGGCATTGCATGCTGCCACTGAAAACAATGCCAAAATCCTGGGCCTGCCCAAGCTGGGGTGTATCGCAGCTGGCTTCAAGGCCGATCTGATCCTCCTGGACCTGAACCGACCCCACTTGCAACCCTGCTACAACGGTGATTTTCTGGTCTACAGCGCCAATGGTGCAGATGTTGAAACCGTTATCATCAATGGTGAACTCGTACTCTCTGAACGCAAGCTTCTCTCCTTTGACCTTGGTGAAACCATGACACAGGTACGAAGACTCGCAGATCCTCTGTGCCCCAGCTGAAAAGAAGAGGCGCATCCCTCAGGCTACGGCCCTCTTTGTCCGACCTGACAATAAGGACAAAAATCTTATCAAAGATAAGATGCACAGATCTCAACTGCAAGGTGACTGACATCAGGTGGAAGCAGTGTGTGAAAAATGATTACTGAAAGGGGCATTACAGCCATCATTTAGTCTTATCTGTTTTTTTCCAGGCTATCTTGAAGAGAAGAAACGGGTTTGCCCTGGTCTTTGATCCAATCAACAATATCTTTCATCACAATTTCAGACTGGAGATCTCTCAGCAGCATATGATAGCCATTTTCATAAATGATCATTTGTTGCTGCCCTTGACCCTCTGACGCTAAGCGCCTGTAAAATTCAAAGACAGGTTCCCGAGGGATTATTTCATCTTTTTTCCCATATAAAATCAGCGACTTTCCCATAAAATGTCCTGCACTTGTGTAGGCCTCATCCATCAAGTTAGACAAACCGTAGAGGACATCAATTCTTGTTTCTTTAATAACCAGAGGGTCTTTGCCTAACTCCCTCAGCATTTTAATATTATCTGAAGCTGTAATCTCCAGAGATTCACCCGTCACTTTTTTCCAGGGTATGGTATGGGCTGCAATCCATAACAGCCACCTTTGATAGAAAGGCATTTCGGAACGAACCCATACGGCAGGAGCAATAAGTATGACTCCATTGACCTTCGGAGGATTTTTTTGAGCCATAGTTACTATGGTGACAGCTCCACCCATACTGTCACCGAGGACATATATTGGAATATGGGGATGTGTTTCTTTAACAAGCTTAATAAAAGTTGTTAAATCATTTGACAGCGTTTGCCTTCCGCTCCATTTACCCCTTGTTCCGGTCTCACCAAATCCTCTCTGATCATATGAGTAAACAGCCAGCTTTTGATCATTGAAGAACGATACAGAATCTTTGATAAAATTTGAATAGTCATTGAAACCATGTACCGCAATAATTACACCATTTATTTCATGAGAAGGTAACCACACTTTCAGTGGCAATTCCGTATGGTCATATGAGGTGAATATGTACTCTGAAATGTTTGGGGAAGAAGAGACTGAGCCTGGAAGGGCAACAAAATCTGGAGAACATGCTGTCAGAAAGCATAGTATACCAATCTTAAAAAAGAGAAAGGGTACTATGTAGTTAAGAGAGGGTAAAGAAGGCATTTAATATCAAAAGTATTACAACCCAAAATAAAGCTTATTTGCGCAAATAAAATCACTCCGATTTTATGGAATTATGTCACATTTACCATAGAGAATCTATCATTCGAGGATTTATCAAAAAAAGCCAGAGACAAAGTCCTAAGCCCAACCCCCGGGAGGGTTTACATGTTAAAGACATCTACACGGTGGTTTGCCTCCCTCTTGGTTAATGAGTAGAAATCTCAACCTGAGGTCAACGAGGTGAGCGCAGATCTTAGATATGGCAATATATACTTCACTAATTCGTGTGATTCTCTGTCAAGGCTAAGCGAATCCCTAAACCAATAAGTACAGAACCTAAAATACGGTCGAGCAAGATAGAGAAATGGCGATTTTTCCGAAAAAATTAGTTGATTGAGCGGCGGTCAAAACAATGAAAGATTCAACAACTACAGAAACTAAAATCACAAGAAAACCTAGGATAAGGATTTGAACTGAAGCATGTCCCAATTCTGGACGAACAAATTGCGGCAAAAAGGCCATGAAAAAAATGGCGACCTTTGGGTTAAAAATATCAATAAACGCCCCTTGTCTGAAGGCCTTCCAGAATGTTAATTGCACCTGTTTTTCAACAGGAATATCAAAAGAGACGCCTTTGGACCTTAGGGCCAGTATTCCCAGACAAATTAGATATGCTGCGCCGACATACTTGACAATACTAAAGGCTACGGCAGAGGTAGCAAGGATCGCTGATAGTCCAAATGCAGCAGCAAAAACATGAACTAAAGCACCACTACAGACGCCAAGAGATGATGCAATTCCAATCTTTCGACCTTGCGCTATTGTCCTGGAAAGAATGTAGATCATATCCGGACCAGGTGAGATGTTGATTGCAATGGCCGCAGATAAAAATAATAGCCAGTAAGATGATGATTCCATGTTAAATTCTTTTGCAGCCTGAGTACATTTGCTTTGTCATGTTTCCAACCTTTTGCCCCAATTTCACATTTTACATATTAAGCAGCCAATTGGCAATCTTAGCTTTTCCAAATGGAGAGGAGGTTGAACTTCTTCCTGACTCCTATCATCCATGCTGCCTGAGTTGGTTATGAAGAAAACCTGAGTTCAAAAGCCACATTTTGTAAATAATTAGCTTCCTGCTCAAGGCTGGCGAGTTGCAGGGGATGCTTGATCAACTCATCCTTTGCAAACTGAAGGGTCAAATTATTTTCAGTTGCGACAATTTTTTCAATAACTGCTGTTTCCTCTTTCCGGGAACGATGCAGCAGGGTTGCGAGACGAAGGAGGACCACAAGCCTCAAGGCTGTCTGTTGATTTTTATCCGATAAATCTCTGAAGAGTTTTTTTGATATTTTCTTCCGATGACAACGCACCAGAACACTCATCCAGTCCTGCTCTTCAAAAGAAAAGCCGGGCAGATCCGCATTGTCCAGCAGATAGGCACCATGTTTCTGATATCCACTCAAGGAAACCGCCAGGCCAATCTCATGCAGACTGCTTGCCCAGTGCAGCAATTCGGCATCTTCCAGTTGCAGGTTCCAGGCTTTTTCACAGGCAGTCAGCAACTGGTGCGCTGTTTTACTCACCCTTCTTGCATGTTTCTTGCTGATCTGAAACCGCTGCTGCACACTTGAAACGGTTTTTAACCGGGTATCTTCACTCTGAATGCGGCCCAGACGCTCATAGAGCAAGCCTTCCCGCAAGGCGCCCTCGGAAACCTGCATGCTTTCAATTTTCAGTGCCTCAAAGGTGGCAATGAGGATGGCCAGACCTCCTGCAAAAACAGGTTGGCGATCACTCTTTAAACCCGGCAGATCAAGATGATGCAGATGCCCAGCCCCAATCATTCTATCCCGTATCCCGTACAAGCTGTCCAGAGTGATGTTATAGGAATCAAGCCCAAGTCCATTCACAACTCTACCGACCGCTTTGATGGTACCTGATGCCCCTGTGGCGGAGTTCCAGCCTATTTCCTGAAAATGGCGTCTCACCGGACGCAGTTTCAGATGGGCGGCAATGCCCGCCTTTTTCCAGTACTTCTTATGGAGATTTCCGTTTCGAAAAAACTCACGACTCATACTTACACAACCCATATTGAGGCTGCGCAGATGCTGAGGTTCGAAATCCTCACCAATAATTAATTCAGTACTGCCACCACCAATATCCATGACAAACCGTTTGCCATCTTCAGCAACCAAGGAATGGGAAACACCCAGATAGACAAGGCGAGCCTCCTCTTTTCCTCCAATGACAGAGATTGGATGGCCCAGGACCTCACTGGCATTTTGTAAAAACAGGCGGGAGTTTTTTGCCTGACGCAGGGTCTTGGTACCAACAGCCGCCACACTGCCCTGAGGTAAATCGTTCACACGTTCGCCAAAACGCTCAAGACAGAAAAGGGCTCGTGTGCGGGCTTCTTCAGACAATCGGCCATTTTTATCAAGACCGGCACCAAGACGCACCATCTCCCTTAACTTATCGAGAATGTGGATATGACCGTCTTCAATGCGGGCAACAACCATGTGAAAACTGTTGGAACCCAAGTCGATGGC
>CAYPEU010000033.1:0-27050 GCA_964409855.1 uncultured Desulfocapsa sp. | reverse complement strand
ACCTATGAGTGATCTGAAAAAAATGTACACCACCATCCTCGGGGACAGCTTTCCCATGGACATGACCATCTCCTTTGGTGACCAGAAGCTGGTGTACCGTAAACGGACCTGGGGGATTAAAATGGAAGATGGGTCCATTGATGAACGCGGTATCCGCTACGGCGAAAATCCTGATCAGGAAGCGGCACTCTACGAGTTGGTGAACGGCAACCTGAGCCTGGGTGACTGTAACTTCATCGAACCCGGCAATGGTCTGGTTTCCGCTATCCCTGTTGAAAATATGCTGCAGGTTGGAAAACATCCGGGAAAAATAAATCTGACAGATGTGGACAACGGACTCAACATTATCAAGTACCTGACCGAAAAACCTGCTGCTGTTATCCTCAAACACAATAATCCCTGTGGCGCAGCCATAGGTGACACCCTCTTTGACGCTTACAACAAGGCAAACCGCTCCGACCGGATTGCTGCCTTTGGCGGGGCAGTTATCATGAGCCGCCCTGTGGATAACGACACAGCAAAACTGATGGCAGAAAACTACCTGGAAGTAGTCTGTGCTCCAGATTTTGAAGAGGGCAGCCTGGAGATCCTTGCAGCGCGAAAAAACCTACGGGTCATCAAGATGAACTCCATTGACCGCCTTGCTGACTTTGAAAAATTCCGCTTCGTTGATTTCAAGAGCCTCATAGACGGCGGTATCATTGCCCAGCAGTCTGCAGTGAATTCCATTCGTTCCATCAACGACCTCCAGCCCGCCACTGCCGTCAGAAAAGGTGTAGAATACAGATGCGACAGAGAGCCCACCCAGCGTGAAATCGACGATATGCTCTTTGGCTGGGCCGTTGAGCATGGAGTAACCTCAAACTCGGTACTCTATATTAAGGACGGCTGCACTGTGGGAATCGGTACCGGCGAGCAGGATCGTGTGGGTGTGGCTGAAATTGCTGTACATAAGGCCTATATCAAATACGCTGACATCCTCTGCTTTGACGAGCATAAGATCCCCTACGCCGACCTCTGCCTTGAGATCTCCCAGGGAAAAAGGGACAAGGCGGAAAAAGAGGCCATTGATGCCAAGGTCCAGGAAGACCGGGCAAACCTTCCGGGCTCTGTCATGATTTCAGATGCCTTCTTCCCCTTCAGAGACGGTGCTGACGTGGGTATTGAACAGGGGGTCACCGCCATCCTCCAGGCTGGAGGATCCATGCGTGACTCTGACACCATCGAGGCATGTAACGAGGCAGACCCGCAGGTGGCCATGATGTTTACCGGACAGCGTTCATTCAAGCACTGATCATTACTCCTTTGGCATAGAGACTGAAGGGAGAAACAAAAAAAGCGGGAAAGGCTCAAGCCTTTCCCGCTTTTTTCGTTTCTTCACACTCTGTTTTCCAGGCCAACAACTCAGGGTCTGAGCAACTTCATCAGCAGTTCCTGCACACTCACCAAGTGCACACGTTCCAGCAATTTGCCGCGACACGTGGTCAGTGCACTCAGTGTTGCCTCGTTGGGATGGCCAATACCTATGGCCCAACCCTTTTCTTCAGCGCTCAACACGAGTTTTTCCAGCTGCTTGCAGACCCTATCCGGGGAATGCACATTATCAAGAAAGATATGACGTCGGGCAGTGGGAACATTGGCAGCACGGGCTGCAGCCAGGGCCTGACTATCGGCCGTGGTAAAACTGTCTATGAAGAACAATCCCTGTGCGCGAAGCAGTTGCATCAGATCATCCATGGCAGCTCGATCTTCCGTATAGAGTGAGCCCATGTGATTATTCACTCCTACGGCATGGGGTACCGCCTGGATATTTTGCTCGAAAAGTATTTCCTGCTGCTTTGCATCCTGCCCGAGCAGCAGGGCTCCCGGCCCCGGATCCCATTCTTTGCTCTTTGGCTCCATGGGCAGATGGAGGAGAATAATACGGCCAGCCTGAAAGGCCTGCTCTTCAAGTTCACGGGTAAAGGGGGCTGCGGCCAGAAAAGAAAAGGTCAGATTCATGGGCAGGGCAAGCAGCTCAGAGCCGATCTTCCCATGGTATCCCATATCATCAATAATGATCGCCACCATGGGCAGGCTGGAATCTTGCGCCGGCTGAATATCTGCAGGCAACTCAGGGATGAAGGAATAGGGTTCTTCAAAGATAATCCCAGCCACCTCCTGCCCTGGCTCAGCACCATGGGCGATGGTGGTTCTGAAAAAAATCACGTAGCCTGCGGCGGCCATGGAAAAGAGCAGGAGTCCGAAGAGGATCAGAAAGGAAAACAGTCTGGTGGTAAAGAGTTTTCCCTTCCTGCTTTTTTTTCTTTTCCGGATGGCCACCCTTTTTTTTCTCTTTACTCTGGGACTCATCACTCTCTTTCTATTCTGTTGCAGTCAACTTAAGCGGTTGCTCAAACACTACTTTTCCCTTGTCAGCACATATCCTGCCAAAGCACGAAGAATCCTTACCGGATGTGCGGAAGATTCATCTGTAAAGATATCCAGTCCAGCCACAGCATCAGCAACAAGGATCTCTGCCCGGCTGCGGCTCAAAGCAAATCCATTATATTTTTCAATGAGCGCAGAGGCCTCGGTAAACCCTGTTTGACGTGCCTCATCATCTGCCAAGAGAAAAAGAAGTCTCTTCTTATCTCCTGCGTTGGCAGCAGTCATGGCAGTGATCAGCGGCAGGGTCATCTTCTCCTCCTGAAAATCATTGCCCACAGCCTTTCCGGTCTCTTTTGCATCTCCCTGGTAATCAAGGAGATCATCAATGATCTGAAAAGCAGTACCGAGATTCAGTCCGTAGCGTGACAAGGCCCGCTGCTGCAGAGGAGTCGCCCCGGCGGCCAGCGCTCCGATCTCGCAGGTTGCAGCCAGGAGCAGAGCAGTCTTCCCCCTGACCACGGAAAAATAGTCTTCCTCGGAGAGATTATAATTCCTGGCATTGCGCAGCTGCAGGAACTCCCCATCTACCATTGCATTTGTTGCATGACAAAAAATCTCAAGGGCTGCACTCCCGCCATGGGAGCCGATGAGAAACATGGAACGGGAGTGAAGAAAGTCACCACCGAGAATAGCTGCTATTTCACCAAAGGCCTTATTCACAGAGGGTCTTCCGCGACGGGTATCTGCCCGATCAATCACATCATCGTGAAAGAGGGTGGCTGCATGGAGATATTCAAAGGCAATGGCCAGGTCATAAATTTTATCGCCCTGCAGGCCGCAGAGACGAGCTGCCAAGACAACAAGCAGCGGGCGCAGACGTTTTCCGCCATTGAAAATACCATAGTCGAGGATCTCCGCCAGCAAGGGATCTGCCTGGTCTGCGGCACGCTGCAGATCATGACGCATGGCCCCTTCAATTTTTGCCACCTCCGGACCAATGGCTGCCATCAGCTGTTCTTTGGCATTGTTTGTCCCTGTTTCTTCTGTCATACCGGAAAGTCCTCTGTTGTCACTCATTAGCAAAAAACTCTTCGACCTCTTCAAGGGTCCGCACCACGGGCGAAGGGGGAAGACTTGCCCGGAACATCCGACCATAGCCTTTTGTATAGAGGCGGACATCCATAATCCCGATGACTCCCCGGTCACTGGTGGAGCGCATGAGACGTCCCACTCCCTGCCTGAGAGTCAGGATGGCACGGGGAACCTGAAACTGAAAAAAGGGCTTGCCCCCCTGCTCCTCAATGGCCTTCATTCTCGACTGAATCACCGGATCACTGGGCACTTCAAAGGGAAGCTTATCGATCAATACGCAACTCAGTGAGTCGCCGGACACATCCACCCCTTCCCAGAAACTGGCCACTGCCAGGAGAACCGAGTCGGTATTTTCACGAAACTGCTCCAGCAAGGCCTGACGTGAGGCACTTCCCTGTACCAGCACCGGATAACTGAGGCGCTCTTGCAAATAATCCGCCAACAGATCCATGGCCTTGAAGCTGGTAAAAAGGACAAGGGCCCGTCCCCTGCTGATCGTCAACAGATCATAGACGCGCTCACAGAGGGAATGGCTGTAATTCTTGGCCGTGGTCTCCGGGAATCCATTTTCAGGTACATATAACAGAGTTCGCCCACTGTAGTCAAAGGGCGAATGAAGGCACAGCGTCTCACTGGACTCATCAATACCAAGCCGCTCCCGGACATAGCTGAAATCGCCTCCAGTGGTAAGTGTGGCAGAGGTCATGATGCAGGACTGCACAGAGGAGTAGAGATTTTTCTCCAGTTCGCCTGCCACATTGATTGGAGTCGCTGACAGGCTGATGGTCCGCTCCCGCCGCTCATACCAGTGGACAAAACCGCTCTCCCCCATCTGCTCAATACCTGCAATGTGCAGGAAGTTGGCCTGCAATTCGCCTGCTCGGGTGGCAAACAGATTCCAGACCTCGCCGTGCACGGCCAGTTCCTGGCAACGCTGGGAGAGCTGTTCCAGTCCTGCAGCAATATTTGCCACATCCTCTTGCCAGCGATCCGTTTTTTCCTGCAGGGGAGTGAGTGGATACCTGCCTCTGGCGACAGGAAAGAGGGAGGCAAAACCATCAAGTCGTTGTTTCAGTCCACGGGCAAAGCCCACAAGCTGATCAAACTCCGCAGACGACAGCTCTGCCTCTGCCTGGCGCTCAAGATCTCCGACAAGATCAAGAAGTTGATACTGACTGAAATGCTTACCAAAAAAATTTGAAGCCACATTTTCCAGGTGGTGGGCCTCATCAAAGATCACTGCCTGGTAGCGGGGAAGAATCTCGCCAAAACCAGCCTGCCGCAGAGAGAGATCTGAAAAGAAAAGGTGATGATTGACGATAAGAAGGCGCGCTGAGCCCGCTTTTTTTCGCAGACGATTTACAAAGCAGAGACCAAATTCCGGACAATCACTTCCCAGGCACTGATTTGACTGGGCAGAAATCCTGGGCCAGAGCGGTGAGCGGTCAGGAAGCCAGGAAAGCTCTGCCCTGTCACCGGTGGCAGTTGTTTCCAGCCAACGCTCAATCTTGTCCCCCTCCCTGTCCTCCACCAGTGATGCCTGGGGATTACTGCGATACTGAAACCAGCGATAGTGACAGAGATAATTTTGTCTTCCCTTGATACACAGGGCCGGGATGTCCATCCCCAATACCTTCTCGAGAAGAGGAATCTCTTTTTTTAAGATTTGATCCTGGAGATTAATGGTTGCCGTGGAAATCACCACCCGCTGTCCCGAGAAAAGAGCAGGAACCAGGTATGCCAGGGTCTTGCCGATACCTGTTTCCGCCTCCACCAGCAGCACAGCTGCCGGACCTTCTGTCCTCCCATTCCCCTCCTCAAGGATAGCAGCCACGGCCTCAGCCATCTGCAGCTGCCCTTCCCGGGGTTCAAAGCCAGGAAGCCCGGCAGCGAGTTTTCCCCCTGATGCAAAGATCTCTTTCACCCCATCTCCTCCAAAACATCGCGGGCCACCTCGACCACCTGCGGAGAAGCATCGTAAAGTGCCCTGCGCACGCCGTCAAGGGCTTGCGGAGTCCCTATGATTCCCAGGACAGCGGCAGCTTCACCGCGCACGTGCGGAGCTCCATTTGCAAGTGCCCTGAGCAGAGAGGGAATTGCCAAAGGAAGATCCTGGGGATGGCGCAGTTTCAGTTCCTCAAAAAGCACAGAGACACCCAGGCGAACATTAAATCGTTCATCATCTAAAATCGTTCCCACCCAATCGTAATAGAGAGGCTCACGCTTAAACATTTCAAAAATGTTTTCCACATGCCCCATCTCCAAAAAATCACCAATGACCTTTTTCAGCTCGTCATCGCTCACTTCACCTTTCAATGTGCGCCTCCCGCTGGATTCATTTCTCCCATTCACCTGCCTGGTCAAAATAAAACCAACTGCATTCTGTTCCCCTCAACCTTTAGGGTACCTCCCTGAGCAGGTACCTTATATGGAATTAATCAACAGGTTATACGATTTTTACTTTCCTTTTTCAACCAGCCCTGTACAATCTATTTGTGGTGGCATCCTGCTGTATTGTCGATACCGAACAGCTTTTATCCAACAGGGCTCCGTATGGTTGAACTTCCATCCTCACCTCACACCAGTCAGACGTCCTCATCGAACGAGTATCTCGATCCTGGAGAGGCCATCGTCATTGTTGACGATTCACCGGAAATTATTCTGATTTTCGAAAGCCTCCTCCACAATGAAGGCTTCACCGTCTTTACCGCCACAAACGCTGCCGAACTCTACCAGCTCCTGGAACAAGAAAAGATAGCCTTGATCCTTTTAGATATCGGACTTCCGGACAGAGACGGGACAGAGATACTCACCGACATTGTCCCCCGGTTTCCCGACCTCGGGATAATCATGCTCACCGGCACCACAGACCTGAAGACTGCCATGGGCTGCCTGCGGCAAGGTGCAGATGACTATCTGGCCAAGCCGGTGACCCTGGAAGAGTTCAGCCTGGCTGTGCGCGGCACCCTGCAAAAACGCAGACTGACCATAGACAACCGCAGATATCAACGGCAGCTGGAACTCACCAATTACCGGACCCAGTTTCTTCATCAGCTCAACCTGCAGATGAACAGTGTCTACCTGAGCACCATTGAACTCGACTCCATTCTCCAGTCTATTCTGGTCGGCATCACTGCTGAAGAGGGACTGAAGTTTAATCGCGCCTTTTTGCTGCTCTTTAATGAGGACCACACTGAACTGCAGGGGAAAATGGCTCTCGGCCCATCATGCAAGGCTGATGCCGGGCGAGTCTGGGAGGAAATCAAGCAAAAAGATCTGCACCTTACTGATATTCTCGATGACGTCAAGCATTGCTGCCTCGATGGTGACAGGGAAATCAACAAAATTGTCCAGCTCCTGAAAATCCGGGTAGACGATCATAATCACATTCTCATACAGGCCTGTAACAGGCGCGCAACCATCCATGTTGAGGAAGGAAAGGTCAACGGGCAACCGGTCTCCGGCCAGCTCATTGATACGCTCCAGGAAGACAACTTCATAGTCACTCCTCTCTTTTCTCCCCACAAATCCCTGGGCGTCCTCATTGCCGACAACTTCATCACCCGTCATCCTATTCAAGAAGACGACATCAATTCCCTGGAAATCTTTGCCAGTCAGGCCAGTCTCGCCATCGAACACAGCCATCTCTACCAGGATATGCTGACCAAGATCGAAGAACTGGAAGATATTACCCAGGAACTGGAGAAAAACAAAGACCTGCTCGTTGAAGCGGAGCGCTATTCAGCCCTTGGTCACATGTCTGCACAACTGGTTCACGCCATCCGTAACCCCATCACCTCCATCGGCGGCATTGCCAGGTTGCTTGCCAAAAAAAACACAGAGGAAAAGAACCTCAAATTTCTGGACATGATGATACTGGAGACAGGAAAGATCGAATCCACCCTGGAGGACCTCTTCAACTTTGTAGGCGAGGAAGAGCCTGAAAAATTTGTGCAGCCCCTCTATCCGTTGATCCGCAAAAGTATCATGCTCTTTTACGGGACAATGAAAAGGCAGTCCATCCAGTACCAACTGGACCTTCCTGCCCCTTCCCCCCTCCTCTGTATTGATTCAAAAATGATCAGACAGATGCTGCTCCACCTGATAAGAAACGGTATTGAAGCCATGGGTTCCGGCGGCTCGCTAAGCATTTCCTGTGCAGAGGGTGAAACAGATGTCACGATCACCATAGCTGACTCGGGAAGCGGCATTGCCAATGCCAATATGGCACGGATCACAGATCCTTTTTTCACCACCAAGACCTATGGTACCGGCATGGGACTGACATTGGTGGAAAAAATCATTTCTGACCACCAGGGACATTTCTTCCTCAGCCACGGGGAAGAGGGAGGTATGATAGCCAAGATCACCCTTCCCAAAGCAGACAAAGAACATATCGAATGACGAAGTTTTTTTTACTTCTCCTGCTCAACATCCCCTTTCACTCTCCCAGGCTCGCTTAGCTGTCCGACATTGATGCTGTCCTCTTTATCCTTTTCTCTTCCCCGCGCAGACCCGAAAGAATGGCACCAAATATGGCAAGACCAGCAGTCAGGCTGAGAGTGGCCTTCAAGGCATACATGAAATTCTGTACCTGATCCGGCTGAAAATGCTTCAGATCAAGCCCACCGCTGATGCTTGAAAAAATCAACCCAAAAACCAGGCCTGCCAGAGAAACACCGGTCAACATCCCGAGATTCCTGGCCGTTGCCAGCATACCGGAACTCACCCCTGCCTGATCAGGACTGATCTTCTCCAGAACAGAGGCACTGTTGGGGGAGAGAAACAAGGCCTGCCCAGCACCAAGAAGTGTCAAACGCCAGGCAACGCCCATGGCAGTCGTGTCAACAGAAAGAAAACAGAGAAACAGCAGGCCGCAGGCAGAGAGCCCAAGCCCTGCAGTGGTAAGAAACCGTCCCCCTATCCGATCATAGAAAAACCCGGACAGTGGTGAGACAATAAAAACGGTAACCGGCACTGCCATCATCACAAACCCGATCCGTTTCACAGAGAACCCCAGAACATAATCGAGGTAGAAGGGCATAAGGATGAGCACGACAAAGAGGACAGTGAAGGAGAGGGCCGCACAGAAAATGGCGATACCATAGAAGCGTCTGCGAAAGAGGGGAAAAGGGAACAGGGGAAGCTGCTGTTTGGACTCAAGCTTGACAAAAAATACCAGGACAAGAAAAAAGAGTGCTCCCTCAACAAACAGAAGCTGTGCAGGGACGCCCGTGTGATGGGTGCTGAGCAGAACTGCCAGCGTTATCATCACGGTCCAGAGAAACATCCCCAACCAGTCAAAGACAACCCGCTTTTCTGTTTGTTGAGGCCTGGCCGAAGAAAGAGGCAGGAGAAAAAACCAGCCCAGAAGAAAAGAACTCAGACTGACAGGCACTGTGACCAGAAAAATGGCGCGCCAGGAATAGGCATGAATAAGAAAACCTGAGATGGCAGGTCCGCTCATCAGACCGACAGAAGTGGCAATACCCACAAGCCCCAGGGCCATACCCAGCTGACCCACAGGAAATACCATCTTGATAATTGCGGGCCCGGTTGCCATCATCATGGCGGCACCCAATGCCTGCAGAAAACGGAACAACACAAGCTGCCAGAGCGTAAGAGAAAGAAAGCAGGCCATGGACCCCATTGTGAAGACCAGCATACCAAGAAGGTAGATACTCCCCTTCCCCACTCGATCAGCTATTCGCCCCCAAAACAGCAAAGAGACCGTTATGGTAAGCAGGTACATGAGCACCACCCATTCGGTCTGGGGAAGGGTCGCCCCAAAGCTGCGCATGATACTGGGCAGGGCAACATTGATCATAGAACTGTCCATGGTTGAGAGAAAAACGCCCACTGCAACCATAAAAAAAACAGACCATTTTTTGGAAAAATGAATCATAGGGAAAAAAGAAATACTCACTGGTTAAGAGTCAGAAGCCAGACCCATCTTACCCGATTTTGTCAAAATAGTAGTATGGAGAAGAAATAGTTGCCTTTTTTTCATACGCTGACCGCACCTGAACTTAACGCTACACACTCATTCCATAGCCCGAATACTTCCCCTGAGACCTGGAAATTTCTAATACAATTTCGCCACATTACACACGTCTCTTTCCCGGCGCAGCATGCCTTCTCCATCAGCCACCTGAGTAGTTACCCTGAAAAAGAGAAAACGAAAAGAAAAAACAGGACAATATTTCTCAACAAAGGCTTGACTTTTCCAATTCCGACCTATATAAGTTGGAATATGTATAAAAATTTGTACCTGTTGTTTTTTTTGTACATAACACTTTTGGTTATTCGAACTGGATAAAGAATGGTTTCTTTATCTATATTAATCATCTTACTTATAGGAGAGAAAAGATGAAAAAAGTACTTTCTACTGTAGCAGCCCTTGGTTTGGTTGCAGGTATAGCCACCAGCGCTGCTGCACTGGAGCTGAAAGTTAAAGGCGAGTACATCCTTGATGGCTGGGCCATCAGTGACGGCCTGGGAATCCAGGGTGGCAATGGTGTCCAGACTCAGGAAGGTCCGGGTATTGAAGAAGGGACCACCGATGCTTGGTTTGAGCACAAATTCCAGACCGATGCCAAGCTGATCATCAACGACAAGATCACCATCAAATCCCGTATCCGTTTCATCGACTGGGGTGTGTGGGGTTCTCAGGATGACACCAACATCAGTAATGGTGCCAACCTCTCTATTCGTCGCCTGTGGATGGTCTACAAATCTCCCATCGGCAATTGGGAAATCGGCCGTCGTCCTGCTGGTGCCTGGCAGAATACCTTCGTCAACAGCTCCGGCCGTGCTGATCGAATCATGTGGAAATCCGGCAAGATGCTTGGTGATGATTTCTCCATGTATGCCTTCTACCAGAAATCCAAAGAGGGTGATGCCTACGTCAACGACAATGATCTCGACAGCGACTACTACGAGGTTTACGGTGACTTCAAGGGTTACGGCACAAGCGCCCTGGCTGTTGGTTACTGGGATGACGCCAGTAAAGATACTCCCGGTGGCTCCAGCACAGATAAGTGGCGTATCAAGGGTTATGGTGACTACCAGTTCACCGATATGCTCGGCCTTGAGGTTGAGTTTGATTACATCTCTGGAGACCAAGATATCAACGATGGCCTAGGCACCAGCAAGGATATCACTGGTCTGGCCTTCATGGCTGACCTGCAGGCCAACTTTGGTGCTACCCAGGCCAACGCTATGTACTTCTACCTTTCCGGTGACGATGATCCCACCGATAACGATCTTGATGCATACAGCTCCAGCAAAGGTTCTGGTAACGACTTCGAGCCTCTTTATGTACTCACCGGCTCCAAGACCTCTATCCTGAACAACGATCTCGGAGGCGCCACCACCCTTGGTGGAGCTGCCCGTACTGCTGGTGTTCACGCTATCGTTCTTGCTGCCGATTTCCAGGCCACCGAGAAACTGAGCCTCCATGGTGCCTTTGGTTGGGCCGAGGCTGCCGATGAGATGGCCGGATATGATTCAGACTACGGTTATGAGTTCGATGCCGGTGCCAGCTACAAACTGCTGGACAATCTGACCTACAACCTGCACTTCGGTTGGTTGGCCACTGGAGACTTCTTCAAGGGTGCAAACCCAGCACCAGGTGTTGATGCAAATGACGTTACCGTCTGGTACAATAACCTGAGCATGAGGTTCTAAGAATCTTTTGATTCAAGAAGCATTGCTGAGTTATCCCCTGTCGAGCAATCGGCAGGGGATTTTTTTTTAGCCTCCTGCCTGTGGGGTGAAGAATGTATGGAATTTGAAAGAGCCACCCACACTAAAGCCGAATTACGGGCATCCCTGAAAAAGGCGCGGCGCAGGCCCCATGGGAATGTCAATAAGGGAAAGCTGTTTCTCTCCCCCGAAGTGTTCACCACTGCCGGATGCGAAACAAATGTAACCATCAGTTCCTTTTCCATCCTTGACTGTACAGGTTCCATCCATATAGGCCCCTGGTGCATGATCGGAGCCCGCAGTCGCATCTACACCCACGATCATTGTCACCATGGCAGGCAGCCCCTCCTGACGCTCAATGAAAAACATGGCGTGATCTGGCAGGATAAATACATTGGCTCTGATGTCTGGATCCATGAAAACGCCATTGTCCTCTACCAGGCCTGCATTCTGCCTGACGGCTTTGTCCTTGGTGCAGGATCAGTGCTGACGAAAAATCCAGGTCCCTACGAGATATGGGCCGGAGTCCCGGCAAGAAAAATTGCTGATCGGAGGGACCTCTCTCCTGCCGAAATTACAGCCTGTTTTGAGAAGCCTCAATTCAACCTGCAAAACTATTTACATCTGGACCAAATCAAAGAAACAAAATTTTAATATTCCTTTCCTCTGCGACTCCAATGGGTTAAAAATTAATATCATGACGTTATAAAAGTATTTTCTCATCCAATCCAGCCAAGGTTCGACAACGCCTCTCAAGCCATGCCAGAGTCCCCCATCTACAACATCCTCATGTATTCCCATGACACCTATGGTCTTGGGCATATCAGACGTTCCATGGCCATTGCCAGTCACCTCTCCGGGAAAGAAGTCAACATCCTTATTCTCACCGGTTCCCCCATCGCCGGTCGTTTCACCCTGCCCGAGCAGGTGGATTTTGTCCGCATCCCCGGGATGATCAAAAAGACCAATGACGAATACCACTCCCTCTCCATTCGCATCGACCCCAGCCAGGCGCTCAGCATCAGAAAAAATATCATCATGGCCACTGCCAAGGCCTTTCAACCAGATCTCTTTATCGTTGACAAGGAACCCTTGGGTTTGAAACGGGAGGTCCTTCCCACCTTGAAATGGCTGCGAAAATCCATGCCTGCCACAAAGACCATACTCGGACTCCGTGATATCCTGGACGAAGCGCCGGTGGTGTGTAAGGACTGGAAAGAAAAAGATGTCTACCGTTACCTGGAGACGCTTTATGATGAGATATGGGTCTACGGCAACCGAGAGATCTATGACCCGATAAGCGAGTATAAGATTCCACACAAGCTTGAGTCAAAAATCAAGTTCACCGGCTATATTCCCAGGAAACAGTGGTCAGAGAAGGTACGGCGTAAAATCAGACACCAGTACCGCATCCTTGATGAGGACACCTTTATCCTGGTCACCACCGGAGGCGGGGGGGATGGATGCGAACTCCTTGATCATTACCTCTCCATGCATGATTTTTTTCCCACCTCCCTGCCCTTCAAATCCCTGATGATCACCGGGCCTTTTATGCCTAAATCCAGTCGGGAGGAGATCAAGAGGCGGGCAAAGCGTTACGGGATCAAATCACTGCCCTTTCACCCTCGCATGGAACAGCTGATCGCAGCCGCCGACCTCGTTATATCCATGGGCGGCTACAACACCATCTGTGAAATACTCAGCCAGCGGACTCCGGCCCTGATTATCCCTCGAGAAACACCAAGAAAGGAACAACTGATTCGTGCCGAAAAGTTCAAGGAACAAGGCTTGATTGATTATCTCCCGTGGAAGGATGTCTCGGCCCAACTCCTTCGCGAAAAGATTTTCACCCTTCTCGGACACAACAAGGATTTTAAAACAAGCATGGCATCCTTCAGACTTTCAGGTCTTGACATCATGCGCAACAGGATGGAACACTTTCGAGATCTCTCATGAATGCTGCCGCCTCCTCGCCCACCCTCGGCTATATCCTGAAAGGCTATCCTCGTATTTCAGAGACATTTATTTCCAACGAGATACTCCTTCTGGAGCGTCTTGGCTTTCGGCTGCAGCTTTTCCCCATGCGTCACCCCAGGGAATCCTTCTCCCATGATTCAGTCAAGCAGATCAAGGCCAGAGTGGACTACCTTCCCACCGAACTCCTGCTGGACTTCCCCCGCCTGCTCCTCCCCAACATATTTCTGGCAGCAAAACGGCCAAACCAGTTTCGACAGGGATTGGGCCTTGCCGGTCTGCGTTATAAGAGAAACAGAAACCTTGCCACCTTCAAACATTTGCTCCAGGCAGGATTTCTCACCAATTGTCACTTGCTGAGAGACCACTCGCTGACCCATCTCCATGGTCATTTTGCCCATTCTCCCACCTCAGTGACCATGTTTGCCTCCCTGCTTTCCGGTCGCTCGTTCAGTTTTACCGCCCATGCCAAGGATATATACACCTCAAACCCTGATCAGCTTCGGGAGAAGATCAAACTGGCAAGTTTTGTGGTCACCTGTACCAACTACAACCGTCACTATCTGGAAGAGCTGGCCCAGGGCTTGGATACTCCCATTTATTGTATCTATCACGGAATCGACCTGGACCTCTTTACCCCCAGCACCGATCACTCAGAGAGCACTCCTCCCTACAAGCTGCTGACGGTTGCCAGGATGACCGAAAAAAAAGGTCTCCCCACCGTATACGACGCCCTGCGAATATTGAAAGACAAAGACTTTCAATTCAGCCACACCCTGATCGGGGACGGGGACGATCGCGACAAACTGCTGCAGTACATCACAGCTCTCGGCCTGGACGACTGCTGCCACTGGCTCGGAACCAGAACCCACACAGAGGTCCTTAACCAATTTG
The DNA here is from genome assembly GCA_964409855.1 of uncultured Desulfocapsa sp. GTDB lineage: Bacteria > Desulfobacterota > Desulfobulbia > Desulfobulbales > Desulfocapsaceae > Desulfocapsa. Next base: position 13,013 of record CAYPEU010000033.1, on the reverse strand, counting down.
AAAAGAGTGATCTTTTTGTCCTTGGATGTGAAATTGCAGGCAATGGGGACCGTGATGGAATTCCCAATGTCCTGGTGGAAAGTCTGGCCATGGGAGTACCGGCGCTGTCGACCACCGTCTCTGCCATACCCGAGATCCTCATTGACCAGAAAACTGGGGTGACCGTACAGTCTGGTGATGCAAAGATCCTGGCAGGGGCGATGGAAAAGATCCTTGTCGATAAGGAGCTGAGAAAAAAGGTCATTCAAGGGGGAGCTGAGCATACCAGGCAACACTTTGACAATCAATCCCTGACATCCGAACTTGGTGCCATCTTTGCCCAACAACTGGGATCCAAGATCCCAATCCCCTTATCGGCTTCCCTGCAGGCCCCCTGAGCCAGCCTGGTCAAGCGACTATGCGCATCTGCTTTTACGCTCCTTTCAAACCCCTGGGACATCCGCATCCCTCAGGAGATTTGATTATCGCCACCGGCCTCCATGATTTCCTTGTGGCCCGCGGTCATCGGGTCATGATTGCAAGCGACCTCCGTTCCAGGTGGATCTATTGGAAACCCTGGCTTTTTCCTCGTATTGTCAAAGAACTCATGGCAACGAAAGTCCGCATTCGTCAATTTTCTCCCGATATTTGGCTGACCTATCACAGCTATTACAAGGCCCCGGATCTCCTCGGTCCCTCTTTGAGTAAAAAGTTCAAGATCCCCTACTCTATTTTTCAGGGGATCTATTCAACCAAGCAAAGGCGAAGCCTCAGAGGCTTTCCCGGCTTCTTTCTCAATCGCAGGGCCCTGCTCCACGCCGATCAACTCTTTACCAACAGGCTGTTGGATCAGGAGAACCTCCTTCGGATCATCCCCCATGATCGCCTCAGCTATATCAGCCCTGGTATCTTTCCCGAGCAATTTCACTTTGACCCCCATGCCAGGTCCCTGATGCGCAAGCAGTGGCAAGTAGAAGGAGATGAAACAGTACTTCTCAGTGCAGCCATGTTTCGCCCGGACGTCAAAACCCGGGGACTGACCTGGATGATCAAGGCACTGGCCAAACTGGGTGACCAGGACCTCTCTTTCAAACTGGTCATTGCCGGTGACGGCAGTGAACGAGAGACTCTTGTCGCACTTGCCCAAAAACTACTCCCCGGCCGAGTCCTTTTTGTTGGCCGCATAAACAGGGAAAAAATGTTCCAATTCTACTCCGGCGGAGATCTCTTTGCCTTCCCCGGAATCAGAGAATCACTGGGTATGGTCTATCTCGAGGCCCAGTCCTGCGGCCTGCCGGTTATTGCCTTTAACAACGGAGGAATTCCAGAAGTCGTTCAGCAGGGAACTACCGCACTGCTTACCGATCCATTTGACGAAAACAGTTTCTGCGAAGCAGTCCAGCGTCTTCTGGCAGACCCGCAGCAACGGAGAGCAATGGGAAGCGCTGCCGCAAAGAACGTTCGGGCAAAGCATGATCTTCACAAAAACTACCTCAAATTTGAACAGATTCTGATACACCATGCGCAGACTGCTTGAGCAAGAAACAGATCAGGAACGGTCCCAGACAATCCTGGCCCTGTTGCGTCATGGAAAGACCCTATGGAACGAGGAAGGGCGAATCCAGGGGCGAAAAGACTCTCCCCTCTCTCCTTCAGGGATCGACCAGGTCCAGGAATGGGCCCGTTTCCTCAGCAACTACCAGATCCATCATATCATTGCCAGCGACCTGGGAAGGGTTCGGGAAACAGTGGCTCTGCTGCAAAAGCAGCTTGACAAGGTGTCCGTTGAATGGAATCCTGCGCTGCGGGAACAGTCCTGGGGCAGATGGGAAGGAAAGACCTTCACGGAACTCAAAAATACGCAGGCAGCGGAGCTCGCTGCCCAGGTCAGGGCAGGGTGGAACTTTTGCCCTCCAGGTGGAGAGAGCAGAAGGGAGGTGTTGCAGCGTGCCCTGCCCGTCATCCATCAGGCAGTACAGCAATGGCCGGGAAAGCAGCTCCTCATTGTCTGCCACGAGGGGATCATCAAGTCTCTCATCTACCACCTGTCAGCAAGATCCTTTCTCCCCAAGGAGAAGAAAATCCTGCAAAAAAGAGAGTTGCACCTGCTGCAAGGTGCTGATCAAGAGTTACGTATTGGAGCACTCAACATCATGCAAACAAAAAAGTCATGAAAATTGCCTGCTACTGTCAGCACGTTCTCGGCATAGGACATTTTCATCGCAGTCTCGAAATCTGCCAGGCGCTGGCCAGGACCAATGACACCGTTATGATACTTGGAGGCCCCGAGGTTACTCTGCCGAAAACTGCTGTCCGCTTCTTCAAGCTCCCCGGCCTGCAGATGGACAAAGAGTTTCGTCACCTCCTTCCCTGCCAGACAGGAGAGGACCTGGAAGAAATCAAGCGACAGCGCAAAGAGCAGCTCTTTGACTTCTTCGCAAGCTTTCAACCCGATGTTTTCCTCGTGGAGCTCTATCCCTTTGGCCGTAAGGGTTTTCGTTTCGAACTGGATCCCATCCTGAACGGTATTGGCGAGGGAAGTCTGCCTTCCTGCAGAAGACTCTGCAGCCTGCGGGACATCCTTGTGGAAAAAAAGGATAAAAAGAAATATGAAGAACGGGTTCTGAAGATTCTTAACAAATCATTCGACTCCCTGCTCATCCACTCGGATCCCGCCTTTATTCCCCTGCAAGCCAGTTTTGCACGAACGGCCGCCATTGAAATCCCACACCACTACACAGGGTTCATTGCTCCACAACCAAGCAGCCCGCAACAGGGTATTGCAATTCGGCAGAGACTGCAGCTGCAAGGTGCTGATAAACTCATTGTTGCCAGTATCGGAGGAGGAAGCGTGGGCGCGGAACTGCTCCGTGCCACAGCCGATGCAGTCTCACTCCTTGATGACAAATCCTCCATGCACTTTCATCTCTTCACCGGCCCATACAGTGATCCGGAATTGCTGGAGGAACTCCGTAACAGAAATGACAGCCGTCTTACCATCCATGACTTCTGTAGCAACTTTCCAGACTGGCTGGAAGCTGCGGATCTCTCCATTTCCATGGCCGGATACAACACCTGTATGAACCTGCTGGCCGCAGGTATTCCAGCTCTTCTTTATCCCTTTGCCCAAAACCGTGAGCAACGGATGCGCATTGCAGCATTTTCTTCCTCTTCTCCCTTTTCCATTCTTGAGCCTGACGACCTAGCTCCTCCGCGCCTGGCAAGACAGATCGAAAAAATGGTGCAACGGAAAAAACAGAAAAGCAAGGCAAAGCTTAATGGTTCCCAGGTAACTGCCGAGCTCATGACTGAACAAACGGACTGGAGTAAGCAGGGCCCATGATTGCCTCTCTGTACAGGAAACTCCCGGCAGACACAAGAAAACAGCTCCAACTCGCTCTGGACAGAGGACTTGCCAAGGGAAAAGGAGAAGCAGAGGTCTTTTTCCGAGCCGATGACATTGGTGTACCAGGAAGACAGGTCAGTCAGCTGATACAACTCTTTCTCGCTGCCAGACTGCCCCTCTGTCTTGCTGTTGTTCCCAGTTGGCTCACTCCTGTTCGTTTTGCAACGCTCCTTGCTCTCACCGGAAAAGAGAGTGGTCAGTGGTGCTGGCACCAACACGGATGGCTGCATCGGAATCATGAGGCTGAAGGCAAAAAACAGGAGTTTGGACCGGCTCGACCGGCAGCAGAGCAGGTGCATGACCTGCAAAAGGGAAAAGAGCGCTTGACCGTTATCATGGACAAGTCGTTTTCGCCCTTTTTCACTCCGCCATGGAACCGCTGCAGCCTCGACACCCTGCAAGGTCTCCAGGATCTTGGGTTCCAGGGTGTCTCCCGAAGCTCTGGCGCCACGCCCCTTTCCCCTCCAGGACTTCCTGATCTCCAGATCAACGCAGATCTTCACACCCGGAAGGATGCAAACCCGGAAGAGTGTCTGAATAACCTGTTGAGAGAGCTCGAACTGGGACTTGCTGCAGGGAGAAGCGGGATCATGATCCACCACCAGCGCATGGACCAGACAGCCTTTGCTTTCCTTGCCATGCTCCTGGATCTTGTCGCCTCTCACCCGGCTCTCCACCCTGTTCGCTTCCAGGAAATCATCAGAAACAACCCACTAACAACCACCTGAACCCCGTGTATTGACAAAGGAGGAGGAAAAACGATATGCTTTTTTAGGAGGGGACACTCAAAAAAAAAACATCGCATTCCAGAGCGACACCGCAACACTACTCATCTACTGTTGAGGGAACCCTTAACCGTAGTTGATTCCCTGTTCAGCATCTGAGAAGAAATAAGAAACCAGCGCCTCTGCCATGCCTACTTTTGCTTTTACATCCAGCTGGCCCCCGGCCCTTAAGAAAAAAATCACCTTTCTTATCCTCGGCTGTGCAATTGTCAGTTGCTTCCTGATTTTTCTTGTGATCAAGGGACAAAACCTGTACTTCCAGAATAACCACAGACAACATGCCACTCTCACCGCCTACCACATCAACTCCTTCCTGACAAGGCAGCTGACCACGGCCGCCACAAGACTGGGAGAACAACCTGATGTCCTTCTCAGTGCCCTGCACCAGACTCCGCCAGACTTTCCGCCACTCACCGCAGAATTACTTGCTGTTCGGGATGTCCTCTCTGCAGCCATTGTCTATGTCATGGATAAGGAAGGGCTGGTTACCGCCTCCACTCCAAGCAATAGCAGCGGCAACACCCTGACCGGTAACAACTACCGTTTTCGCCCCTACTTCACCAGTTCTATAGAGGGGAAAAGTTCATTCTATCCAGCCCTTGGGGTGACGACTCATAAGCGTGGCCTATACTTCAGTGCACCGATCAGCAGTGACAATGGTGTCCCTGTGGGGGTTGCAGTGATCAAATCCGGGCTGGAACAGATCACCGCTATCCTTGACCAGGCACTGCCTGAAATTTCTCTGCTGGTCTCGGATAAAGACATTGTCTTTGCCGCTTCCAAGGGCAGGGAGGAATGGCTTTTCCATACAGGAAGACCTCTGTCGTTCACGGAAAAACAAAAAATTATTCAAAGCAGACAGTTTGGCAACAGTCCTCTGCACGATTTACCAGTGGATATCAGCCAACCCACTGTTCTTCTCGATGGACTCACCTATTACTCGGCATCCGTCCCCATAGATTTGCCGGGTTGGTATCTCTGCACTCTGGAGGAAAAGCAATCTAGTTATCCTGCTGTCTTTGGCATTGTCACCTTTTCTTTTCTGGTGACCTATCTCCTGGTCATGAGCCTGATCGCCGGCACCATGGAAAAACAGCTCAAAACAGGGATGGCTACAGAAATTGAACAACGCAAGAAAGCCCAGAGCCAGCTGCAGGAGAGTGAAAACCGTTACAGGACACTCTTTGAAAACTCCCAAGATGCCATCCTCCTCATCGACCCACCCCATTTTATAGATTGTAATGGGGCAGCACTCTGTCTCTTTGGGTATGAGAACAAGGAGGAACTGTTTCAGACCCATCCTGGGAAACGCTCTCCTCTACTGCAGGAGGATGGCAGCAGATCAAGGGAAAAGGCTGAAGAGATGATGGCCACAGCCATCCGCAATGGGAGTCATAAGTTTCAGTGGCGCCACCTGCACAGAGATGGAACACCCTTCTGGGCAGAAGTTTCCATCACCACCATGATACTCCAGGGGAAGACACTCCTTCACACCATCATCCGTGATATCACAGAAAAAAAATATGAAGAGGAGCAGCTCCAGCTCTACTTTCGTGCAGTATCTCAGTCCATTGACGGCATCTGTATCACCAATCTGTACGGGGTGATGCAATACACCAACCAGGCCTGGGACACTATGCACGGATACAGAAGTGAGGAACAGCTCGGGAAAAATCTTTCAATCCATCATACCGATAAGCAGCTGGAAGAGAACCTGGCAAGCATGCTGAAAGAAGTTATTCGTGTTGGTCATATGACCAACACCATCGGTCACAGGAGAAAAGACTCCACAGAATTCCAGACCCTGACCAGCGTCACTGCACTGCTTGACAAGGAAGGAAAGGCATCTGGTTTTCTCGTCATTTCCCGTGATATCACCAAAAAACTTGCGATTGAGCAAAAATCAAGGGTCCTGACCCAGGCCGTGGATCAGAATTTTGACGGCATCGTCATGACAGACCTGAATGAAAAAATCCTTTTTGCCAACGCGGCATGGGCCGACATGCATGGCTTTAACAGCAAAGACAGTCTGATCGGTCAACAGTTGACCATCTTCCACACCAGGGAACAAAATGAAAAGGAACTGACACCTTTTTTCAGGAAGGTGTGGAAGAGAGGATACCATTTTAGTGAGATAGGCCACCTGCGCCAGGACGGCAGCAACTTCCCAACGGCCATGACCATCTCCCTGTTCCGGGATGAACATGGAGAACCCAGAGGCCTCCTGGTTACAGCCAGGGATATCTCCCTGCAGAAAGACACAGAACTGTCTCTGATCCAGGCCAAAGAAGAGGCTGAAGCGGCCAACCGGGCCAAAAGTGAATTCCTGGCAAACATGAGCCATGAGATCCGTACTCCCATGAACGGAATCATGGGCATAACCAGGCTGCTCATGGAGAGCCTGGTTTCTCCTGACCAGCAAGATCAGCTGCGGATGGTGGAATCTTCAGCAACCAGACTCCTCGGGATAATCAATGATATCCTTGACTTTTCAAAGATCGAGGCAGGAAAACTGCAGCTTGAGGAGGTGACATTCTCCCTGGAAGAAAAGCTCAACGAGCTGTTTTCCCTCATGGCAGCAAAGGCTGGCGGACAACATGTTGCTCTTCAAAAACAGATTGATAGGGACATTCCCGCATATCTCATCGGTGATCCCACCCGTCTGCTGCAGGTGCTGATCAATCTGGTCAACAATGGACTGAAATTTACGGAAAACGGATCAGTCTCCGTCACAATCACCCTTGAAGAATTGACGGATACCAACTGCCTCCTCCACTTTGCCATCCAGGACACAGGCATAGGGATCCCCAAGGAGAAACAGGCCATTATCTTCGAATCTTTTTCCCAGGCAGACACTTCCCACACCAGAAAATATGGCGGAACCGGCCTCGGGCTCTCGATATCTTCCCAGCTTTGCCGACTGATGGGAGGAAAAATCGGTCTTGCAAGTGAAGAAGGCATGGGGTCCACCTTCTGGTTTACCAGTCGTTTCAAACTGCCTCTGAATACAAACAAAAAAAGGCGTAACTCAGGAACCGTTGTTCAGAGTTACCTCAGCCGACAGGAAATTTTACTAGGCAAGACTATCCTCCTGGCTGAGGATGACGTTGTTAATAGGACTCTGGGCCTGGCCCTGCTCGAACAGCAGGGAATTCAGGTCACCACAGCAGTTAATGGCAGTGAGGCCGTGGAGCGCTTCCGAAAAGGATCTTTTGATGCTATACTGATGGATATACAGATGCCGTTGCTCGACGGGTATCAAGCCACGGCTGCCATCCGGGTCCACGAGAAACTCCATGGCGGACATATCCCCATCATCGCCATGACGGCCCATGCCATGGAGGGTGATAGGGAGAAATGTCTTGCCGCAGGCATGGATGATTATCTCAGCAAACCTCTTCATCCAGAGACCATGCTCCTGGCAATGGAGCGGCAGCTGATCAACAGTGTACTGATTGCAGATGATCACCCGATAAGCCGCACCATTGCCTCCAAGATTTTTGTGGACATGGGCTGGCAGGTGACTCTTGCGGAGAATGGAAGACAGGCCCTCTCCGAGTGTACCCGATCCCAGTTTGACCTGATTCTCATGGATATCCAGATGGTGAAGAGAGACGGTCTGGAAGCGTCAGGGCAGATCAGGAAACGAGAACAGGAGACAGGAAAACACGCCTGTATCATAGCCCTCACCAGTCTGTCTGAAGAAGAGGTAGAGCAGCAATGTCTGGATGGCGGAATGGACGCTTTTCTGGAAAAACCTATTACTGCAGCAAAGATCCAGGATTTACTTGAAAAGCTCTCCATAAAACAGTAAGAAACCTCTGGTACTGAGAATTTTTCTCTTGCGAGTATTGAATTGAATAAATCCTCTAGAATCTCCGGCAGCAAAGGATCAGCCTCATGAGACGTCTCATTGTGTTGCCCTGGAAAAAATCTGTTGAAATTTCCTATAAATCCATTCGGGCACGTTTTTTTCGTTCTCTTGTCACCACCTTGACCCTGGTCCTTGCCGTCTCTTTTCTTGCCTTCAGCCAGGTGAGTGTCGATATCGCTGATGCAATGCTGGCAACCAATGATGCAACACTCTGCCATATGCTGATGCGTTGCGGCTACGATATCCTTCCGGGAGACACCAGCCTTGCCGCATCTCCAAAGCAGCGCTGGATCATTACCCTGTCTCTCCTTGTCTGTGTTGTGGGCATCATCAATGCCCAGCTCATGTCGGTCACAGAACGCTTTCGAGAAATCGGTACCATGAAATGTCTGGGTGCCCTTGATCGCTTCATTGTCCGCATATTTGTCCTGGAGGCTGTCATGGAAGGCTTTGCAGGTTCTTTTGTTGGAGCAATGCTGGGCTCATTTTCTGCCTTCCTGGTCGCACTCCTCCGTTTTGGTACTGACACCATCAACCTTCTTCCCTGGCAACCCATATTGGTTTCAACCTTAACGGCCATTGTTACCGGTATCGGATTGAGCCTGCTCGGTGTCCTCTATCCTGCAGTCATAGCTGCCCGCATGCAGCCGGTAGAGGCCATGCGGGTGGAACAGTGAAAAATCGAAGTAAGGTGAAAGACGTGAGGCGTGAGGTTTTGAGTTTATTTGCAAACAATAGAGCAGGTTAAGTCTAATGTCTGAAAAAAATATTGTCCGGGTCACAGAAGTCACCAAGGATTTTGATCTGGGAAAGATCGTGGTCAAGGTGCTGAAAGGAATCGATCTTGAGATTGCAACCGGTAAGTACGTTTCCATCATGGGGCCCTCAGGATCCGGCAAATCCACTCTCTTCAACATGATTGGCGGCCTGGACAAGCCCACCCAGGGTAAGGTGTTCATCGATGAGGTAGATATTGCCCAACTTGATGCCTATGAGCTTGCCTGGCTGCGCTGCCGTAAAATCGGCTACATCTTCCAGACCTTCAACCTCATCCCAGTGATGACAGCCCTGGAAAACGTCACCCTGCCCATGACTTTTGGCGGTACACCAAATGAGGCTGCAATTGAACGGGGGATGAAGCTTCTCAGCCAGGTCGGCCTTGAAGGAAGGCATAGCCATAAACCGTCGGAGCTTTCAGGCGGGCAGCAGCAGCGTGTAGCCGTGGCCCGGGCCTTGGCCAACAATCCGTCCATCATCCTGGCCGATGAACCCACAGGGAACCTGGACCTCTCCACCGGAGAAGAGATTATCACCCTGTTGAAACAGCTTAGCCTGGAACAGGGAACAACTGTCATTTCCGCCACCCATGATTTCAAGATGCTGAATGTCTCAGACCAGGTGGTCTGGATACGTGATGGACGGGTGGAGAAAATTCAGGAACGTGATGAACTGGAAATCCACACTGGAGGAATGAGCAGCTGACCTTTTGTCTCAGCCTGTCCCACGACCATGCCTCTCTTTCAACTCACCCTGCTCAGGATCATTGTCTCTCTCTTTCTGCTCCTGACCACTGTCTCTTCTCCCTGGGCTGCCGAGCCTCTGCTCTCTCTTCAGGAACAGATAAGCAGACTGAGCAGCTATGCTGAAAGAACCACGGGCAGTAAAGGTGCAGAACAGGGCGCCGCCTTTATAAAAGAGCAGTTTCAGGCCCTGGGGCTCACAGCTGAAACCTACCGCTTTCCTGTTACTACTCGAAAAGTTACAGGTTCCAGTATACAGGTCGGTGACAAAAGGATCGGCCTCAACAATTTGCTCTACAATGCTGTTACTCCGCAAGCCGTTGACGGTGTATTGAGCGGCCCGCTGTACTATGTTGGATCAGGAAACTGGTCGGAGATGCAGGGCGCTGTGCTGGAAAAATCCATTATTGTCATGGATGCTGACTCTGGCAAGAACTGGCAGCACCTTGCATCCCTTGGTGCACAGGCCATAATCTATCTCAACCGAGACAGCAACCTCTCTAAATACATCTTCATCGAAAAAGAAGAACTCACTCCCATTCAGCTCCCCTGTTTCTGGATGGAAGAGGAAGAACTGAGCCGCCTCTTCCCTCTCATTTCTTCCGCCAAGCCTGGACTCCTGACAGAAGAGGTGCAGATCCGATCCTCAATTCATTGGCAGGAGTCCACAGCAGAAAATATCTATGCCCTGATTCCCGGTTCCGATCCGGAACTGAAAAACGAACTCTTGGTCCTCGAAGCCTTTTATGACAGCTCAGGATTTGTTGCCGGCCGTGCCCCGGGTGCAGACGAAGCCGCCTCCATTGCGACCCTGCTGCAAACGGCTCAAGATCTGCAGAAACAGCCTCCGGCACGATCAGTACTTCTTGTGGCCACCGGCGGTCACAGCCAATCACTTGCCGGCATGCGGGATCTTATCTGGAGTGTCAGCAGCAGGTCAAAAACCTTACGCCAGCAGAAAAAAGAGCTCAAGGCTGGCCTGAAGAAAGCAAAGGAACACCTGGATGTGCTGGAGAACCTGAACTGGCCACTGCAGGAAGATGAAGAACGCGACAAGCTCCTTGCCCTGGCCGTGGCCGATAATATCAAGCTTGCGGTGGATACTGTTTCCCGGGAACTTATCAACCTCCGCCTGCAGAAGGAAGAGAGTGAAGCCACAACTGCTGCTATCAAGGACCTGTCTCAAACCCGCCTCACCTATCGGCGCATAGGCTGGCGCAGCAGTTTCCACGATCTGGTGCCGGAAGAGGCAAAACTCTTCCAGAAGACCATCCCTCAGGCCATTAAGAGCAACAGGGCCAAAGCCAAAGAGTTCAAGACCCACCTGCAGACACTGAAAAGCGCCTCAGCATTCAGATCATTGCTCAATGAATATGATGTGGCAGCCATGGTCTCCCTGCATCTGTCCAGCCACGGAAACGGCCTGGGAGCCTTTCACCAGGGTTTTCTCTATAATCTCAAGGCCCGAGTACACCGCACGGGTATCTATTCAGTTACCGCAGACCTCCTTGATGAGACCGCAGGCCGCAGTTCCAGTCCCTATCCGTATATCGACACCATCCGCCCCAGCCGGCAACGTTCCTGGGATTCCTGGTTCCTCGATCAGCCGGCCCTGGGTGGCGAGGTGACCTCCCTTGCCGGCTTCCTTGGTATCAGCCTGGTTAGCACCGGAGATGCCAGAGCATTATGGGGAACCCCCTGGGACACCATAGAGAATATCAACTGGCAGAACCTGGAAGACCAGGCCCGTCTCATCAGTGATATGGCCATGGCCATGGCCTCCACTGCCCCGCTGCAATCAGGAAAACTCCCCCGCAAGGGATTTGCAACCGTTAGCGGACGTGCCAATCTCCTCCTCCAGGGAGAGCTCTTTGCCGATTACCCGGCAGCAAAAACCACCCTGCTTTCTTACCAGGGTCTGCAGAAATATTACTCCACAGTGAGTGCTGCAGGCTACTTCATCATCAAAGGAGTGGCGGACAAAAAACATGTCCTGGACAAGGTCATTATTGAAGGCTATCGCTTTGATGAAAAAACCGGCGAGGTGATCTGGGCCATTGACAAAAAGCAGACCGGCAAGAGCAATTACCGTATTAAGATGCGCAGGCAGGAGGCCAAGACAGACCTCATCCTTTTCAGCTGCAAAGAGACCACCATCTTCGGCCTCCTCGAACCCCGCAGCTTTCAATATCAGACAAAACTGCAACTCCTGGATGGCCGTCGGGATGCCCCGCCTCCACACTACTGGTACAGCCGTATTGACACGCGCAAATCCACCATGGCATCCATCTACACAGAGCCGGGAACCTGGCTCAAGGCTACCCTGTCCGACAATGTACTCACCCGCAAGATGATTCTCACCAACGGTAGCCAGGAAAATTCCATGGGTTTCGGCTATCCTGTTGATCAGTACGGTGCAATCTACAACACGGTGTACCAGACAGCCCGGGATATGTGGACACTGCTTGGGCCGAGAATTGAGAACCTGGAACGCCACGGTATCTTTGACAACAAGATCAGCCAACTCGAAGAACGCGGCATGAGAGCCCTGCACAATGCAGAGGCCAGTCTTGCAGAACACAACTATAAAATCTTCAGTGGTGCAGCAGCCGAGTCCCTGGCCCTGGCTGACCGGGTCTACCTGCAGGTAGAAAAGACTCAGAAAGATGTGCTCTTCGGAGTCCTCTTCTACATTGCCCTCTTCGTCCCCTTTGCCTTCTGTATGGAGCGCTTCCTCTTTAATTACGCAAACATCTACAAACGGATTGGTGCATTCAGTGGAATCCTGCTTCTCCTCATTGCAGTCATTCACCAGGTCCACCCCGCCTTTCGGTTGGCCTACAGTCCCACAGTAGTCATCCTTGCCTTTTTCATCATCGGCCTGTCACTGATGGTCAGCCTTATCATCTTTTTCCGTTTTGAAGAAGAGATGATCCTCCTCCAGCGCCGGGCCAGTCATAAACGGCCTGCTGAAATCAGTCACTGGAAGGCCTTTACTGCAGCCTTTTACCTGGGTGTTTCCAACCTGCGACGAAGACGGATACGTACTGTCCTCACCTGCCTGACCCTTATCATTCTCACCTTTACCATCATGAGTTTCACCACGGTAAAGTCCGGCGAACGGCAGTCCAAGCTCTTTTTCCAGGAAACCGCTCCCTACCAGGGACTGCTCTTAAAGAGGGTGGACTGGAAAAGTCTGCCGGTTGAGGCAGTAAGCAGTCTGGTGGACGGCTTTCAGGAGGCCAGCAACATTGCCCCCCGTATCTGGCTGGAAGCAAAAGACCCCAGCCAGGCCGTGCATGTCCCCCTGCAGCACAAGAACAACAGTGCAGAGCTGCAGGGCCTGATCGGGCTCTCCCCATCAGAGGCCAAAATCACCAAGCTTGACAAGCTCCTCACCTCGGGACGCTGGTTCACAAAAGATGACCGTTTGACCATCATTCTGCCCC
>CAYPEU010000032.1:0-27105 GCA_964409855.1 uncultured Desulfocapsa sp. | reverse complement strand
TCGGTGCCGAGTTTCCATTCTTTTTTGACTTTTCCTGTAAATTTCTTTGTCATAGTGGGTAGCTTCCCTCTCCTTCAAAAAAAGCCACAATCATATTGTGAAGGGGAAAGAATAATTTTCTAAATGAGAAAAAGAACTCCTTTTACCAGTAGTCAATCATATTTGTCTGGACCACGTCAACCAAGAAAGACAAGCGAGAAAAAAGAGTTAGAGGTCCTAACTGATATTACCCGGCGTATTTTCAGACGGTTTTTTGATTGATGAAGCCCTTTGAGAAGAGTACGCGCATCAAGTGCTGAATGGCCCTTGTAAAATTCAGACATAAGTTGATTTTACAACACGTTACCCTTTTCTTCCAAGGAAATCGACATGACCTTGCAGATCTACTCATTGTCCATTACTCAACAATGATGGCGTCGTAAAAACTCTTCATCTGCTTCGTTGCTGCGAATTTTCTATCATTTCGACGTACTCTAGTACGCCGAAATGATAGAAAATTCACGCGCCTCGCATATGAAGTTTTTTACTTAACCATCTCATATTTTAAGTTTTTACGAACTTGTCAACAATCCGCTCCGGCGCATTAAACACGTTGAGGCGCCCCGGACGGGCGTAGGCCACCAGGGTCACGCCGGCGCGACGGGCAATGGCCAGGCCAAGGGAAGAGGGGGCAGTACGAGACATGACAATGGGGATACCGATACGGGCACATTTGAGAACCATGTCCGAGGTAAGACGCCCAGTGGTGTATACCGCTCCACTTGCCGGGATTTTGCCAAGCAGGATGGCCCCGATAATCTTATCCACTGCGTTATGACGCCCTACATCCTCATAAAATCCCTGCAGGCGACCATCTGCCCACAGGCCGCAACCATGGACACAGTGGGTTGCCGGACCCAGCGGTGATTTCTGCAGCACCTCTCGAATGAAGCGGTTCGTTTCATCAAGGCTGATGGTGCATTCCTGGAGTGGATCAAAGGCCCCTTCCAGCATCTCCCTTGATATTTTCCCGGTACCGCCGCAGCCGGAAGTGATAATCACCTCCTTTGGCTCCGACTCCTCCTCCACATCAGCATACACAGCAATGCGCCCCTCTGGACAGACCAGCACTTCTCGCACCTGGCCGGGCCTGGTCACATAACCCTGACCAAAAAGAAACCCTGCCCCAAACTCCTCCAGCCCGGTTGCAAGGACCATGGAGGCCCCTATTTCCTTGTCGTTGAGGGCGACCTTATACGGTACTTCAATGGCCAGCGTTTCCTGCTGTTCTACCCTCCCAGCCTTGCTGACAACCACTGTCTTCTGAACAAGTGTAATTTGATTATCCATATATTCCAAAAAGTGCTGCCAAAGCCTCGAATGTAAATTTTTCTGACTACGCCTTCGACGATCACGAAAACCTTCTTATTCATACTATGCTGTACTGTTTTTCTTGAAAACCCATGCCGCTGCCGGAGCGCCATCTTCGATCATTGAACAGCCCTCCGGTACTTCAATCAGAGCATCGGCCGCTGCCATTGCTTCAAGTCGGCCCATGTCTCGCAGGGGCACAGCAAGCAGGGAACTCTTTTCATGTTTCGTTCTGCTGTACAACAGCTGGGTCCAGTTTTTCTGTCCAGTGAGTTTTTCCGCGACAAAAACCTTTCTCTTGGGAGGGAGGGGGTCTGCAAAACCCATCAATCTCCGCACTCCGGGAAGTGCCAACAAAAGCAGGGCCACATGGTTGGATGGAGGTCCACCCGGCAGGTTAAAGACTATCGTATCCCCAACCCGGCCCATGCAGGCGCCTTTACCCGGTCCTATGCGAACACGATGGAATATCTTCTCCATACCAATCCGCTCCATGGCCCGCATGGTGAGATCTTTATCCCCATCAAGCACACCACCGCAGGTGATCAAGACATCTACCTGCTGAATAAGACTTTTAAACTCTTCCTGCAGATGGTCAAGGTTATCGCGGAGAAGAACAGTGGAGGCCGTTATCCCCAATGTCTGCAGCTCAGCTGCTGCTGTCACCATATTGCTGGCAGCGACTTTTCCATGAGTGACAGCTTCACCTGGCCACACCAGTTCGCTACCCGTTGCCGCTACAGCAACCCTTGGCAAGGGATAACAGGTCACCTCATGCAGGCCGGCGGCGGCCAGCAACCCAAGATGGGCAGGGCTCAGAAAAGCTCCCCTTTGCAGCACCACCTGACCCTGCACGATATCACTCCCCCTGTGCAGAATATTCCGCCCTGTCCGGGAATCTGCCGTGATCGTCACCTGCCCGCCTCTTTCCCGGGCAAACTCAGAGGCCAGCACAGCGGTTGCCCCTGAAGGAACAGGTGAACCGGTCATGATACGCACCGCAGTACCTGAGGTAACGCAAAGCTTAGCAGCATCATCTCCAGCAGTCAAGGCACCAGCTACAGTGAGCGTCACAGAGCAATCTGGCGACGCATCTTCAATATCTGTGGAGAGCACAGCAAAACCGTCCTTTAAGGAGGAGTCAACTGTCGGGCAATCTGTCCTGGCACGCACCTCCGCACCACAGATCATCCCCAGTCCCTTGTCAAGGGGTACAATCCGGGGCTGCAGCGGCCTGAGCCTGCTGATATGCCGATGTGCCTGGGTCAGAGATATCATAGTTCTCCTCTGTTCTCCATTTGATGTCCCTGGGTCGCTCTGTGAACGGATAATGAATGCTTTCACCCAAAAACCCCTCTTTGCAGGGTAATGCCCTACAACAAAAAAATCACTCTCTGTTGATTCCCTCGCTACCTTAGTATACTATCAAAGTACTCGCTTTTCACTGGGATGACATACCTTTCCCCCTGAATTAGGAGAATAATTTTGCTACGAGTAGCTAACGACAGAATGCAACAAGGCTAAGTCCTACTCATTGTCCTTTGAAAGAAATACTCGCCATGAACGAATACTTGGCCCACCTGCTCTACTATGGTAAGGGCGCAGAAACAATTTTTTCCTCTGCCCCTGCCCAGCAATGCCCGGGAACAGCCTTTGCCTGCCGTGACCAATCCGACAACGATATCCTTATTGCCGGAGGCTTTCCCGGAGTCCATCCCGATGCCTCGTTTCCCCTCTCACCGACGCTGCAGCTCAACGCTGACTTTGGTAATTTCAGTGACGCAGCGCTGCAGCAGATTGCCTCGGCCGAACTTTTCCGCCATACAGGGACACGCTTTCGCAGCTATACCCTGGTGCCAGATCCCCGGATTGTGATCCTGTCCAACAGTCAGGACAGACTCTTTTCCTTTATTGACACCTACGGAGGAGTACTGGATCTCCAACCTCTGCTGCTCCATGGTTATCACCCCGAGCTGACCACGGCAAACAACCTGGAAATAGAGAGTTTAAAAAAAGAGTGCCGGATCAGCTATCAGGTAAAAACACCGCTCCTGGCAGAACGTTGCACATATTGCGGTGCCTGTGGACCGGCCTGCCCTGAAGAGTGTCTGTCGGAGCAGCTCTTTCTTGACTTCTCCCGCTGCACACTCTGTAAAGAGTGCGTGGCCGCATGCCCCAATGATGCCCTGGACCTGCATGCTGTTGAGCAGCGAAAGGTCTCGGCACCAGCCCTGCTCATACTTGACGATGTCACAACTGATCTTCCGCAGGGCAGGGAACGTATCTACCGGGAAAACGACCTTGCCATGCTGTTTGCAAGCATCGGCGAGTACCAGGTAGATGAGGTTATTGTTTGCAACAGCACAATCTGCCAATACTCTGCCCCACACAAAACCGGCTGTACCAGGTGTGCTGATGTATGCCCGGCAGAGGCGGTTACACTGACCGAAGATGGGGTGCAAATCGATCAGCAGCGCTGTACAGAGTGCGGCAACTGTATTGCCACCTGTCCAACCGGTGCCCTTCAATATCTGCGCTTCAACGACCAGCAGTTTCTCCAGTACTGGTCGCAGCTTAAGGTGCCGGGTATCGAAACCATTGTTATTGGCAGTGAGGCGCAGCTGCACCGTTTCTGGTGGAGAACCGAAGCAAGCAGTTTTTCCTCCACCTTTTTCCTGGAGTACCCTAACCCCCAGGCCTTGACATCCATGCACTTTCTTGCCTTGTATGGGGCGGGAGCAATGCGTATCCTGCTGCTCACCGACGCAGAGGAGGGAAAAGAAGAAACATTTATGGAGCAGGTCGGCCAGGCAAATCAGATTGTTGCCTCTCTGGATGGCGACCCACAAACCATCCACACCACTGATCCGAGCAAGCTCTCTCCACTCCTTGCCCAAGCTGGAGAAAGGCAGTCCACCCGTATAGCAGTGATCAAGGACAAAGGCAACCGTCGCGCCACCCTGGCAGCTCTTCTCTCCTCCCTGGTAGAAGAGAGAACAGCATCGCCATCCCGACTGGACAACGAATATTTCAGTACTTTCGGCACCATACTCTGCGATGAAGAGAGATGTACCCAATGCCTGGCCTGCCTCTCCTGCTGCCACATTGAAGCCCTCCAGGCAGATGAGGAACATTTTGCCCTGCTGTCAAATTCATCGCACTGCGTGCAGTGCGGGAGCTGCATTGCTCTCTGTCCCGAAAATGCCCTGAGTGGTAGAAACGGTCTGGAGCTGGATGGTGATTTCTTCAAATACCATGAGCTGAGTAAAGCAGAGCCCGCCCTTTGTGCAAACTGTGGCAAGGTATTCGGCACCCGAAAAAGCCTGGATCGGGTCCGGCTGCTTCTTGCTGAAAAATCACCCCAAAATTTTGATTCGGAACTCCTGGCCTACTGTGATACCTGCCGGGTTGTCCGTATATTTGAAGCACAACAGTCATGAATGCAATCGAAGATAAACAACTGATTCGTATCCGTCTGCGCCTCCTTGATCTGTTAAAATCCTTTTTCACAGACGAACCGGATGCTGAACGCATGAGCCGTTGGCGCGGGATATTTACGGCCCTCGGCGAAAGCCGTATCCATCCGGGGCTAGATAAAGGAGTAAGACAGCTGCAGCAGCTGCTAGCCAGCAAAAGCCTGGAAGAACTTAAGGAAGAGTACTATGCTCTGTTCATTGATCCATACAGCGAGCACCCTGTAGAGCTGAATGCAAGCCACTACCTGGACGGCAAAAGCTTTGGCCCATCGCTGGTCCAGTACCGACAACTCTTCAAAGATGCGAGGCTGGTAAAAGATGAGGAGGTAACAGAGCCGGAAGACCACCTGGTTCTGATGCTTGATGCCCTGGCAACCCTGATCGAGAAAGAACCGGAGCAGGAAGAGGTAAAAGAGAAGGAGGCAGCACTGATCACGGGTTTTCTGCTCCCCATGGCCCTGGCTATGGAAAAGCAGTTAACAGCCAACACCCAGGCGGACTTCTACCTCTCATGCCTGGTGTTTTTAAACGGTTATCTCGATCTGGAACAGGGACTATTGGAGATAGAATTATAAATTGCAGCAACAAGTTATAAAGACAATTAAGCAGTGTCGTTACCTACCACCGTACCTATGGACAAAGGAGGTCAGCCAATGAAAAAGGATGATAGAGACAGACGCTCGTTCCTCAAACAAATGGCGGCCGGTTCAGCTATTGCCGCCACAGCGCTCAGTGGAAAAGCAATAAAGGCTCAAGAACAGGAAACGACCCGGCAGAAGGATGAAATCCTCTACCGGGAAACGGAAGACTTTACGGAATATTACAAGTCACTACGGTAAGTAGTATCCATCAGAAATGAAAATTTCTGATGGACACTAACTAGGACAGACACCCTGGGGGAGGAACAAGATGGCTCAAACAAAAGTCCGCAGCACGCACATTGCAGACGCCAAAAGTGCCAGAGTGAGCTTGAATCCGAAGCTGGCCAGACGCTCTTTTCTAAAAATATCCGCTGCCACCGCTGCCTTGACCGGTGCGGCCATGACGTCTAAATTTACTCGCAAGGCAATAGCGGCAGACGCCTCAAAAAAGGATCCGTACCCGGGCAGTCAAAAAGTCAAAACAATCTGCACCCACTGCTCCGTTGCCTGCGGCATCATTGCCGAGGTACAAAACGGGGTCTGGGTCCGCCAGGAAGTGGCCAAAGACCATCCCCTTTCTCGCGGCGGACACTGTTGCAAAGGCGCCGGTGCCATTGACATGGTTACCAGCGAAAAACGCCTCAAAGGACCGATGAAACGGGTGAACGGGAAATGGCAGAAGATTTCCTGGGATCAGGCCCTTGATGAGGTCAGCAAAAAGCTGCTTGAGATCCGGGACAATGACGGGCCGGATGCAGTGCACTGGAACGGCAGCGCCAAGGTTTCCACGGAAATGGCCTACCTGCAGCGTAAACTTGCCGCCTTCTGGGGCACCAACAATATTGATCACCAGGCAAGGATCTGCCATTCGACCACTGTTGCCGGTGTGGCCAATACCTGGGGCTACGGCGCCATGACCAACAGCGTCAATGACATCCGCCACTCCAAACTGATCTTCTTCATCGGCTCCAATGCTGCCGAGGCCCATCCTGTGGCCATGCAGCATATTCTCCATGCCAAAGAGAAGAACAACGCCCCGGTGATTGTGGTCGATCCGCGATTTACCAGGACGGCAGCCAAGGCAACCGATTACGTACGCATCCGCTCCGGCTCGGATACCGCCTTCATCATGGGCCTGATCAACACCATTATTGAAAATGACTGGCATGACAAGAAGTTCATCAGGACCCGCGTCGCCGGTTTTGCTGAAATGCAGGCCGTTGCCAAAAAATATACCCCTGAAGTGGTGGAAGATGTGGCCGGCGTCCCTCCCGAGCAACTTCTTCATATCGCCAAACTGCTGGCCACCCATCGGCCGGGAACTGTGATCTGGTGCATGGGCGGCACCCAACACTCCATAGGCAGCAGCAATACTCGGGCCTACTGTATCCTGCAACTGGTGCTGGGCAACATGGGTGTTTCCGGTGGTGGAGCAAATATCCTCCGCGGCCATGACAACGTGCAGGGCGCCACTGACATGTGCGTGCTCTCACATTCATTGCCCGCATACTACGGTCTGAAAGAAGGTTCATGGAAACACTGGTGCCGTGTCTGGGATGTGGACTACGAATGGATGCTGGAACGTTTCAAGGACAAAGAGTATATGGGCAAAAACGGCTTCACCCTGGCCCGCTGGTATGACGGCGTGAATCAGGAGGACGAGCTGGATCAGTACACTCCTTTAAAGTCTGTTGTCTTCTGGGGCTGTGCTTCCAACTCCCAGTCCCAGTTTCACAAATTAAAAAATGCATTGGACAAGATGGATCTGGCGGTAATCATTGATCCCTTCCCAACCATCACTGCAGCAGCCTGCGAAAAAGACAATGTATACCTGCTGCCCTCTTCCAGCCAGTACGAGACCTCGGGCAGTGCCACTTCCACCTCGCGCCAGATCCAGTGGCGCTACAAGGTGGTTGAGCCAGTGCATGACAGCCGGGACGATTACTGGATCATGGCAGAACTCACCAAACGCTTCGGCTTTGCCGACAAGTTCTACAAAAACATCAAACAGGTCCCGGAAGACATCACCCTGGAACTTGGCCGCGGTTCACTGACCATCGGCTACAACGGACAGACACCGGAACGGATCAAGAAGCACACCGACAACTGGCACACCTTTGACATTGATGACCTGCAGGCCAAAGGCGGACCGTGTGACGGCGACTATTACGGTATGCCGTGGCCCTGCTGGACCGAAGAGCACCCCGGCACCCCGATCCTTTATGATGTATCCAAGACTGTTGCCAAAGGCGGCCTGCCTTTCCGGGCCCGCTTCGGAGTAGAAAAAACCTATGACGCCAGCGGCCGCAAAGAAAATTTACTGGCAGCAGAAGGTATATATAACCCGACCAGCCAGGTAAAGGGCGGCTATCCTGAATTCAAGGACATTGTACCCGGAACCAACTGGAAGACCGACCTTTCCCAGAAAACCCTGAAAGAGGCCATCAAACGTGGGCAGGCACCATTTGGCAATGCCAGGGCACGCTGTGTGGTCTGGAACTTCCCGGATCAGGTACCCATCCACCGCGAACCGCTCCATTCTCCCCGGCCGGATCTTATTGCCAAGTTCCCCACCTACGAGGACAAGCCCAAACATTATCGCCTGCTCACCCGCTACAAGAGTGAACAGAAGCCGGAATGGGTCAAAGAATTCCCACTGATTCTGACCACCGGCCGCCTTGTCGAATACATGGGCGGCGGAGCTGAAACCAGGAGCAACAAGTACCTGGCGGAACTCCAGCCCGAGATGTTTTTCGAAATAAATGTCAAGACGGCAAACGACTATGGAATTCGCGATGGTGACATGGTGTGGATTGAGTCCCCCAACGAAGGCAAAATCAAAGTCAAGGCAAAGATCTCCAAACGGATTGATGAACAGACCATCTGGATGCCCTTCCATTTCGGCGGCTACCTTGAAGGCAGGTCGCTTGCCAACAATTATCCGGAGGGAACCGTTCCCTATGTACTTGGTGAATCAGCCAATGTCGTGACCAACTACGGCTACGATATTGTGACCCAGATGCAGGAAACAAAAACCGGACTATGCAAAATCAGCAAAGCCTAATCGCTGGAGGACATATAATGGGACGAATGAGATTTCTCTGTGACGTGGAACGTTGCATCGACTGCGACGGATGCGTTGTCGCCTGTAAAGAAGGGCATCATATTCCAGTGGGCGTCAACCGCCGCCGGGTCATAACAATAAATGAAGGGCAAGTGGGTGAAAAATCAATCTCGGTTGCCTGCATGCACTGCTCAGATGCGCCTTGCATCGCCGTCTGTCCGGTGGATGCCATCTACCAGCGAGACGATGGCATTGTGCTGGTCAGTAAAAAGACCTGCATCGGCTGCGGCTACTGCTTCATGGCCTGTCCATTCGGTGCGCCGCAGTTTCCAAACGGCCAGGTCTTTGGTGCACGCGGCGCCATGGACAAGTGCACCTTCTGTGCCGGTGGTCCGGAAGAGACCAACAGCAAGGAGGAGAAAAAACTCTACGGCCAGAATCGCATTGCCGAGGGCAAGGTCCCACTCTGCGCAGCCATGTGTGCAACCAAGGCACTGATGGCCGGCGATGCAGATAAGGTTGCCGATATTTACCGGGAAAGGATTTTTACCCGTGGTTCGGGCACCAATGCCTGGGGCTGGGATAAGGCGTATAAAAAGAAGTAAGTTAGGTGAATAGGCTGAAGGTGTTGAGGCTAAAGGTTCAGATCTTTAGCCTTCCAATTTGCAGCCTGCAACCTAAACCCCTCTTTTTTCCCATGAGGTCGTCATGAAACGTATACTCATTCCCGCTGGTCTTGCGGCAACAGGGGTGGCTGCCGCAGTTGTCTACGCAAGCGTTGATCCAGAGATTATCACGTCCATCAATACTGGGCCAAGTACTACTGCCCATTTACAAATTAACGAAGCGTTTACCGGGGACTGGCAAAAGTATGGCGAGCTGTTCACCAACCTGCAGGCCAATCTGTTCAGCAGACTCTTTCTGTTCATTGTAACCCTTGTTCCTGCAGTCTTTTTTTTCCACTACCTGGCCATCGGACCCAAGAAATTTGACCACCATGGCCCGCAGATCTACTATTTCAACCTCTTTACCAGAATCATCCATTGGCTGGCTGCCCTCTCCTTTTCTCTGCTTGTCATAACCGGACTCATGGTGATATTCGGTAACCTGCTGGGTGGAGGTTCCTTTATTCTTACTGGCCGCTCTGTCCACATCTTCTTTGCCATCATCTTTACTCTCAGTGCCATTCCCATGTTTCTGATCTGGCTGAAAGAGATGCTTCCGGCACTCTATGACATCAAGTGGCTTTTCATCGTGGGCGGCTATTTGAGCAAAGAAAAAAAACCGATCCCTGCCGGGAAGTTCAACGCAGGGCAGAAGATGTGGTTCTGGCTGGCCACCCTTGGTGGTTTTGTCATGGCCTACTCAGGGTATGTCATCTGGGGGCTGCAGGAACCGGTGGACAGTGTCCGTTTGATGGCTATCATTCACAACTTCCTCGGTGCTGCAATGACCGCTCTCTTTCTTGTCCATCTCTACATGTCACTCTTTGCCATAACAGGGGCAATAAGGAGCATGATAAGTGGCTACAAACCGCAGGAGGAAGTGGAGATACTGCACAGCCGATACAAAACTTGAGCAAAGAACTTTTCCCCCTGCTCATCTGACAGCTAATAGCAGTGTTGCTATTTCTTGCCGAAAGCGTTATTTTTCTGGCCTATGGTACCTATTGTTACATTCATCGGCTGGCACGATTCCGGCAAGACCACACTGGCCTCCCAGGTCGTGCATCACCTGAAACAGCTCGGCTACCAGGTGGCAGTGATCAAATCCACCAAGGAAACAGGCATCACTTTTGATACGCCTGGTACTGACACCGACACCCATCGCAAGGCCGGGGCTGACTCCGTGATGCTGGTGGCCCCGGACCAGATGGTGCTGATGGGTGATAACATTGGCTACTCCCTGACCACGCTGGCGTATCGCTATTTCCCGGAAGTGGACATTGTCATCGGCGAGGGATTCAAAAAGGCACGGCAGGTGGCCAAGATAGAGGTCTTTCGCAACAGTGAACAGCTCCTGCGTGATCAGGTCAGCGGGGTCATCGCTGTGGCCAGCGATGAAAAAATCAGCGGCGACTATATCTTCCGCTTGAACGAGGCTGCAGAGATCGCCTCCTTTATCGAGAAACGATTCCTCCACGATGCCAGCAAGGAAGGGGACCACAGCACTCTCCTGGTCAATGGCAGCCGGGTGCCAATGAAAGATTTTGTCCAGGACGCTTTGGCAGGGACCGTTACCGGCTTTGTTGACTCCCTGAAGATCAACAGCGAAGATGTCAAAGAGATCGAGATCCGGATCACCCTCCCCAACAACAGGTAACTCAAAACAGGAATAAACAGCATCCCGGTTTTTTCCCTTTTCAACCAGAGTGGATCAATGAAAAAATGTTTCTCTCTCTTCCTGCTCATCTTTCTCTTGCCTCTCTCTCTACAGGCCGGGGAAAGTATCAAGTGTGCCTCCACCACGTCTACCCGAAACTCCGGGCTCCTGGATTATCTGCTGCCCCTTTTTAGTGCAGACACTGGAATTGATGTGCAGGTCATTGCTGTGGGCACAGGCGCTGCGCTCAAATTAGGCAAAAACGGGGATGTGGACTGTGTCCTGGTTCACGCCAAGGAGTTGGAAATAGAACTGGTAAAAGATGGATATTTTGTGGACAGAAAAGAGATCATGTACAACGATTTTGTCATACTCGGCCCCCAAAATGATCCGGCAAAGATCAAAGGAGCAACGCTGGCTGCTGCAGGATTCAAAAAGATCCAGGAGAAAGGAGTAATCTTTGTATCCAGGGGCGACAATTCCGGTACCAATATGCGGGAAAACCAGATATGGGATGCAGCAGGGAAACAACCCGTTGAGAGTGACAACTGGTACCTCTCTGTTGGCCAGGGCATGTCTAAGACCATCCGCATTGCCTCAGAAAAGCAAGGTTATACCATTTCCGACCGTGGCACTTGGCTCTCCATGCAGGACAAGGAAAAACTGGACCTGGCCATTATCCTTGAGGGAGACCCTCTCCTCTTTAACCAGTACGGAGTAATGATTGTGAGCCCCAAGAACCACCCCCATGTCAAGTACCAGGCTGCCGAAATATTTGTCGACTGGCTGGCCTCTCCTGCCGGGAAACAGGCGATCGGTGCATTTAAGGACAAATTGGGGAACATCCTCTTCACCCCAACCCCCAACTGAGCCCTTGTTGATTGATACCCTGACCAGGGCCATTCTTCTCATTATTCGCCTCGATCCGGACCTGATCGAGATCGTTCTTCTCAGCCTCCGGGTCACTGCCAGTGGTATCCTGCTTGCCACTGGCCTGGGTCTTGGCTTCACCCTGCTTCTGGAGATCAGGAAGATCCCCGGTCAGGGTTTGATCATTTCCATTCTCAACACCCTGACCGGTCTGCCACCTGTGGTGGTGGGGTTGCTCCTCTATGTCTTTCTGTCGCGAAGCGGCCCTTTTGGTTTCTTGGGGATACTCTATAGCCCTGCAGCCATGATCATTGCCCAGACCATTCTCGCTGCGCCCATTGTCGCAGCCCTCAGCCACGCAGCAATCACCTCCACCGGACAGACAGTCCGCGACACGGCCCTTGGCCTTGGGGCCACAGAGTTCCAGGCACTCCTCGCTGTTTTCCAGGATGCCCGATATGCCATCATGGCAGCAGTGGCCGCCGCTTTTGGCCGGGTGATGGCCGAGGTGGGAGCCGTACTCATGGTTGGCGGCAATATCGCCCACCATACCCGGGTAATGACCACGGCCATTGCCATGGAGGCGGACAAGGGTGACTTTGAACTGGCCATTGCCCTGGGGATTATTCTCCTCACTCTCTCCTTTCTTGTTAATGGTGCATTCTATATCTTCCAACGAAAGGGGAGAAAGAGATGATCACCTTCCATGCCGACAACATCCAGAAATCTTACAACAAACGTCTTGTTCTTGACCTGGATCTCCATTTTGAAGGAGACCAGCTCCATGTCATCCTCGGCCCCAACGGCAGCGGCAAAACCAGCCTCTTGAGGATCCTTGCTCTCCTGGACGAACCAGACAGGGGCGAGGTCCAGCTCACAGAAAAGGGACAAGCCCTGCCAACAAATCACATGGTCAGGCAGCGAATAGTCCTCGCTCCCCGGCCTGCCGGGCTCTTTAACCACACAGTAAAAAAGAATGTGGACTACGGCCTGAGACTCCGCAAGGTAAGGCAGCCACAACGCTCAGCACGGATTGATGAGGCACTGGAGGCGGTGGGACTCAACCATCTGCAGCAGGCCAACGCGCTCAGCCTTTCTTCCGGCGAAAAACAACGCCTCTGCATGGCCATGGTCATGGCCGTAAAACCTGAGGTGATCCTCCTGGACGAGCCCACCTCTTCCCTTGATCCGCAGAACGTGAGGCAGGTTGAAAAAATCATTGGACGGATGAAAGAAGAGGCCAGGATGATCATCCTGGTCACCCACAACATCAGTCAGGCGAAACGCCTTGCAGACAGGGTGACCTTCATGGCTGCAGACAGCAGTTTTTCCCAAAACACTGCCGCGGATTTTTTTCAGACCTTTGAACAAAACGGCCTGGACGGCTATATCTAGTGTCTATCCAAGAACAACCTTTCTGGTCAGAGTCTCATGACTCCTGAAACAATTCGTCGATTTTTCTTCCCTACTCTGGACAGAAAGTATCTGACCCGTCTTGTCCTGCTGGGGATAGGCTGTTATCTGATTTTCGGCTATCTCCTCATTCCTCTCCAAATACGGGGACAGAGCATGGAGCCCACCTACCGGGATGGATCATTTTCCTTCTGCTGGCGGCTGCAGTATCTTTTCTCACCACCAGAGCGTTTTGACGTGGTAACCGTTCGCTTCACAGGACGGAAGGTGATGCTGCTCAAACGTATTATAGCCCTGCCTGGAGAAACGGTTGCCTTCCGACAGGGGGTACTCTATGTGAATGGAATCCAGGTTGAGGAACCCTATGTCCATTCTCGTTCCGATTGGGATCTGGCACCGAGAAAGGTGGCACCCGGACATATCTACGTTGTGGGCGACAATCGGGGAACATCCATGACCCGCCATCGTTTTGGCCAGGTGGAGATGGATCGCATCGTGGGAGGCGTATTCTTATGACAAACAAAAGATTGCTGATTCTTCTGGCAGCTCTCCTGGTGGCAGGCGGGACCATCTTTTTTCTCCTCCCCAGCGACGAGAAAAAGATCAGGCGCAACCTGGCCTCATTGGCTGACTACTGTTCATCTACCAGGGAAGAAACCGCCATTGAAGCATTGAAAAAAGGGGCTCTGGCAGCAAAACTCTGCACCAATCCGTGCCGGGTCCAGATTGAATCTTTTCATATCGCCCGTGAGTTTAGCAAAAAAGAGATCAGTGACCACATTCTCATGATGAAAAAAATGCTGGCGAAAACCCATTTCACCTTCCATGATACGGTGATCGATTTTCCTGCTGACAAAAGGGCTGAACTTATGACCACCCTTCACCTGAAGGGGAAAACAGAAGACACCCGCTTCAGTGACGCCTATGAAATAAATATTGGCCTGGAAAAAAGAGATGGCGACTGGTTGTTTTCCTCCTTCACTGTAGTTGAATTCCTGGAGCAGTGAGGTCTGTTCAGCCACAGCATCACTTCTCCACACTTGAAAATAACTGAAGACCTGCTATAGGATACGTTGAGTCCAATTGCTCAAAGCCCTCATTTTACCAAGGATTTTTCCATGTCTGCTACATTGAATAACGACCTCGGCACCACGGATGTGGTGTGGAACCTCGAAGACCTCTACGAATCCCTGCAAGACGAACTGCTGCAGGATGATCTGGACCTCTGCATGCAGGAAGCGGAGCTGCTGAAAGAGGGCTGCGCCGGCAAACTGGAAGAACTTGACCCTGCAGTCTTTGCCAGGACCGTACGGCGCCTGGAACGTATCCAGGTCAACCTTGGCCGCATCGATACCTTTGCCTTTCTTCACTTTGTCACCCAGGTAAAAAACAGTGCAGCAGGGGCCTTTCTCCAGCAGTCCAAAGAGGCAGCAAGCCAGGTCAACCGGGAGCTGGTCTTTTTTGACCTGGAATGGGCCAAGATGGACCAGGAATCTGCCGACCGCTTCCTCAAGGCAGAAGAGACGGTCTCCTACCGTCATTATCTCACCAACCTGCGCCGCTATGCAGACCATCTCCTTTCCCACTCAGAAGAGACCCTGCTGGTGGAACTCTCTCCGGTGGGCCGTGAGAGCTGGCTCACCCTCTTTGAGAAACTGATGGGCCATCTCGAGTTTGGCGAAAACAAAAGAAGTGAGGAAGAGGTGCTTTCCGACCTCTACCATGGAAGCCGGGAGGTGCGAAAAACTGCCGCCCTGGAACTCACAGAGGGCTTACAGAGTCAACTCCACATCCTCACCCACACCTTCAACACCATCCTGGCTGAGAAGATGATAGATGATCGGCTGCGCAGCTATCCCTCCTGGGTCAGCAACAGGAACCTCTCCAACGAGCTTGAAGACCAGACCGTTGATGCCCTGGTGACCAGCACCACGAAACGTTACGATATCGTCCAGCGCTACTACGAGTTGAAAAAAGAGCTGCTGGGCCTTGATGAACTCCACGATTATGACCGCTATGCACCGCTGAAGGGACTGCCGGATCAGCTGGTTCCCTGGCAGGAGTGCCGGGAAATGGTCCTGGAAGGATTTCGCGCCTTTTCCCCGGAGATGGCGGACATCGCGACACTCTTTTTCGAAGAGAAATGGATCCATGCCCCCCTTCTTGAAGGCAAGCGCGGCGGGGCCTTTGCCCACCCGGCAGTGCCCGATGCCCACCCGTACATCCTGGTCAACTATACCGGCAATCTCCGCGATGTTTCCACTGTGGCCCATGAGCTTGGCCATGGCATCCATCAATATCTGGCCAAAGAGCAGGGCTATTTCAACAGCGACACGCCCCTGGTCCTTGCCGAGACCGCCTCGGTCTTTGCCGAACTCCTGATCTTTCACCGACAGTTGGAGACCTTGGACGATGCTGCCCAGCGACGTGCCTTTATCTGCCAGAAACTGGAATCAATCTTTGCCACGGTCTTCCGCCAGATTTCCATGAACCGCTTTGAGGAGTTGATCCACAACAGCCGCCGTGACAAGGGAGAACTCGCTGCCGATGAGCTCTCCAGCCTGTGGATGGAAAGCCAACGGGCAATGTTCGGGGATGCGGTCAGCCTGGGAGACCATTATCGTGTCTGGTGGTCCTATATCCCTCACTTTCTCCACACCCCTGGTTATGTCTACTCCTATGCCTTCGGGGAACTGCTGGTCCTCTCCCTCTACCGTATCTATCAAAAGGAAGGGATGGCTTTCGTCCCCAAGTACCTCCATCTCCTTTCTCAAGGCGGCAGTCACTCTCCATACCACCTATTGGCCCCTTTCAACATTGACCTGAACGATCCATCTTTCTGGCAGGGCGGCCTCCTGGTCATAGAAGAGATGCTGAAAGAGGTGGAGGGCAGTTAAGAATCCCGGCAAGAGCAACATCTGCCACTTCCTGGACTTGTGAGAACCGCGACATTCGTGATTCCTGCAGGATCCTCCTTCGGCAGTATTTCCCCCCCGTGCCCAGGGTGATTGCAGGGGTGCAGCAGAATGGTGACGCCGTATCGCCTTGAGGGCAAGGCCCCTGCAGGACAATAACCGTTAGACACCAATGTTAAAGAGAGATACCTCAAATTCATCAGAAGGAGTGTTCCATGAAAAATGAGATCGGAGAACGTCTTGTCCAGGTACTGAAGGCACCAGAGGAATCAGAATGTCAGGAAAGTTTTGCTCGGGCCATGGAGCTGACCAAGGCATATGCAAGCTCCGGTTCCGCCACCCATTTCAGCGCAGTGGCCCGGTTATTTTACGACCTCTTTGAGATGTTTGAAACTGGAAAGGATCCTCGTCAGAGCTGATAGGCTGATCTTTTTAAGCAGAGAAAGAAACAGTCACGAGATTTTTCAGGAGAAAAAAACAGGAGCAGATCAGAGCGGTGGATTACGCCGCAGAAATTGCTGCAGGCACTCCAGCTCTTCCTCACAAGACTCGATAATAAGCTCAATATAATCAAGATTTTTCCTGATATTTTCCAAATACAGATTCCTATCCAGATTCCACCGTTCGCGAAAATGGGTCTGCATGGACTGGGTGAGATTGCCAAACACCCGCTCCAGTCGGTCAACAATGACGTTGTGATAGAAGAAGGTGGTGTGCTGCATGAGTTCAACGGCAGAATTGTGAGGGGTGACCCCCCCTTCCTGATGCTCCTGAAAGAGGTAGGGTAACCGTTCCAGATAATATCTGTCGGCCATCTGGGCAAGGATATCGGCAGAGCCCACGGCAGAACAGGCCAGCTGAATCTCAGCCGAGGGAAATTCCAGGGTATCAGTATCGATGCTGAGATTTGTGCACTGAATGATATGCGAACAATCCGTAATAAAGGAAGGGGACAGCTCTTTCCCTTGCAGGTGCTTTTCCAAAAATAGAATGGAACGTCTCTCGTGGTCCTTGGTATATTTTGCCCCGCTGTTTGCATTCTCAGAATTTTTCAGCAGCAGTCCGCAATCATGAAAGTAGGCACTGTACAGTGCTTTTTCTAGTGTTTCTTCAGAAACATGCCAGCCATCGCAGGACAATCCATGGAAAAGCCTGGCAGTGGCCAGCACCACGCTGTATGTGTGACCGAGGTTATGATATTTTGTATTGCTGGGTCGATAATCTGGATGCTTGCCGGAAAAAAAATCTGCAATCTCTTGATGGAGTTGGCAGATCGGGGCTTGTGGGTGGTCAGGCGCTATCAGGGAGAGCAGGGTGAGAATCTCATCAAGGGGATCATCAGTCTCCCCGGATTCAAACAGTTGTGTCAGGCCGGAATGATCCATCTCTTCAGTGAAAACCACACAGTTGTTTCCCGCATTCGACTTTGCGGAAAAATGCATCACCAGGCAACGAAAGGACAGACCCTGTCATCCACCCAATACCTCGGGCATTATTTTGTTCTTTTTTCAAAATCATAAAAAACAGATCCATCAATTGTAACTTCCCAATACACTTCCTAAGATTCTGGATGGATAGCCTTATTATTTAGACTATACTGTTCATTCCCAGATTGCAATGGACGATTTTTCCCGGATCGTAAAATATCGCAACAAGCTTATTACCTCCCGCGTGATTGGGCCCTTTCCAACACCCTTGAATGTCATGCCATCTCCAATCCGAGACCACACCCGGGGCTAACTAACCACTCCGCAGCGCACTACCCTTCATGCCTTACTCGAAAAAGTACAAATGGGACAAAAACAACACATAACATCTTATTATCACAAGTA
Source organism: uncultured Desulfocapsa sp. (assembly GCA_964409855.1). Lineage (GTDB taxonomy): Bacteria > Desulfobacterota > Desulfobulbia > Desulfobulbales > Desulfocapsaceae > Desulfocapsa. The sequence goes on along the minus strand of CAYPEU010000032.1, from coordinate 9,222 downwards.
AAGTCAGCAAAAAAACAGCCTTCCTCTAGACTTTCCTCTCCTGAGCAGATACACTGAAAAAGGAGAGATCAATCGATCATTGCAGTCAACAGGACAGCGTACAAAAAAATGGCCCACGAGATTGACAAAAAAAATTTTGTTATCCTGGTTGTGGATGACGATCCCGCTGTCCTGAAATCGATCACCCTCCTTGTTTCTTCACTGGGGTATAGAACTCTTTCCGCAGAAGATGGTATCAGCGCCCTGGAGAAGCTCAAATCACAGACCTGCGATCTCATCATCAGCGATATCGTCATGCCGCGGATGGACGGTCTCGAACTTCTGAAGCATGTGAAAGAAGAGTATCCGGCAACTGATGTCATTATTGCCACCGGATTCTGCAGCAGGGCAAGTTACGCTGAAGTGATCAAGGCAGGAGCCATCGATTTTATCAAAAAGCCCATGGAACACGATGAACTCGAGGCAAAATTGACCCGCGCCCTGCGTGAACAGCAGATGCTCCGTGAACTTGAAACACTTTCCCTTTGTGATGAGTTAACAGGCCTCCTGAATCGCCGGGCCTTTGCCAAAAGATTCCCGCGGGAGGTAGAACGAGCAGCACGGCAGCAGTATCCTCTCTACCTTGCCATACTGGATGTGGATCGATTCAAGGACTACAATGACTCTTTCGGCCACTCGGCTGGCGATAAGGTCCTCACAGCAGTGGGAAGAATCCTCCACCTCTGTACCCGTAACCATGTGGACACCTGTTTTCGCTACGGGGGAGACGAGTTTGCCGTCATTTTACCCCAGACCAGTATCTCCCAGGCAATAAAAGTCATCGAGCGTATTCTTCAACGTTTTCGAAGAATGGCCTTTGGCAACACCGACCTCTCCATTGGGATGACTCCCTGCACACGAAACAGTGCCCTCCCCCTCTGTGAGGATATGGCTCAGTTGGTTGAGAGGGCCGACAAAGCCATGTATAAGGCCAAGGCCAAGGGCATCGGATGGATTATCAGTAACCCCTGAGATCTCTGGGAACAGAAGAAGGCTATCTTGAAAAAAGCTTAACCAGCATCAATCAAAGTAAATACAGTCCTGCGGACAATAGGCTGCAGCCTCTTCCACCTTGTCCGTGACTTCTGCATCAGGATCGCGCAAAGTTGCCTTTTCACTGCTCTCATCCATGACAAAGACTTCCGGGCATATCTCCACACAGGAACCGCAACCATTGCACTCGTAGACATCAATGAGAATAGATTTCTTCATCTCTTTTCCTCTAAAAGGTTGTAAGGTACAACCCCTTATTCCAAGGCATCTTTGCTGAAGTTTCTGTCCGGCTCCACAGGATAACAGTTATTAAAACAGGCCAGACAAAAATCGTCTTTGGCGAGACCAGTTGCCTCCACCAGACCTTCCACACTGAGATAATAGAGAGAGTCCAGGCCAAGATGAGCAGCAGTCTCTTCCACTGAATGCTGGGCAGCAATGAGCTGGTCTGTAGAGGGAAAATCAATCCCGTAGTAGCAGGGGTAACGGGTGGGCGGACAGCTCACCAGCATGTGTACCTCTTTGGCCCCAGCCTCACGCAACGCCTTCACCCTGCTCCGCCCAGTGGTCCCGCGAATAATGGAATCCTCGACAATGATCACCCGCTTGCCCTTGAGAAGGGAGCGGACCGGGTTCAACTTGACCCGCACATTAAAATCGCGCATGGACTGGGTGGGCTCGATAAAAGTACGCCCCACATAATGGTTTCGAATCATCCCCATCTCCAGGGGAATACCGGATGCCTGGGAAAAACCAAGGGCCGCATAGTTCCCCGAATCCGGGAAGGGCATGACAAAATCACCCTCTACTCCAGATTCCCGGGCCATGATCTCTCCCATCCGCTTACGGGACTGATAGACATTAGTACCAAATATATCTGAGTCGGGGCGGGCAAAGTAGACCTGCTCAAAAATGCAGAAGCTGGTCTTCTGCTTGGGCCAGGGATAGATGGAAAGCATCTCCTTCTTGTTGATAATCAGGATCTCTCCCGGTTCGATATCTCGAACATACTCTGCCTCGACCAGATCCAGGGCACATGTCTCAGAAGCCACGATCCACCCTCCCCCGTTGATCAGTTTCCCAAGACAGAGGGGTCTAAAACCTCCAGGGTCACGGACAGCCACCAGGGTATCTTCGGTCATCAGGAGGATAGAGTACGCTCCCTTGAGGCAGGAGAAAGACTCCCACAGTGCCCGCTCCAGACCCAGATGGGTGGTACGGGCCATAAGATGGAGAACCACCTCACTGTCCATTGAGGTCTGAAAAATGGAGCCTTTTTCCTCAAGGTCCTGACGCAGCTCAAGGGAGTTCACCAGGTTGCCGTTGTGGGCCACAGCCAGCGTACACCCCTTATGAGTCACCATCAAGGGCTGGCTGTTAGTCACATTGGAAGCACCGGTGGTGGAGTAGCGCACATGTCCCATGGCCATGGAACCCGGCAGCCCCTGAAGGATGGACTCTGAAAAAATCTCCGGCACCAGACCCATATCTTTATGGATTGAAACTTTGTTACCGTCTGATGCCACAATGCCGGCACTCTCCTGTCCCCTGTGCTGCAGGGCATAAAGGCCGAAGTAGGTAAGCTTGGCTGCATCCTCATGGTCAAAGATGCCGCAGACACCGCACTCATGCTTGGGGCGTCCGTCTTCTGGAGAGTGTATACTGGTCATATCCATGAAATATTCCTTCATTTGTAAAATCGAGGCTCATCCACCACAGAAAAGGCAGGCCGAGAGAGCCGGTCCACAGGTATTTGAAAAAGGGAAAGGCACAAAGAATACGATTATCTTTGTGCCTTTCCTCAAAATCTGATAAAAAAATACTTATAATAAGTTCCATAGAAATTCAACAAGAAAGCGCCTTTCATCGGTTTTTTCTTTTTGCTTTCCTTCATTCATAGCCGACAAAGTAAAAATAAGCAGCAAACGGCAGATAACAACAATTTTTCCCTGGAAACAATGGTCAATGGTTAAACTTACCTCCACAGTCAAGGCCTCGGGCTGAGCAGCAAAACTTGGCCCAGGGGACCTGGGACAGATACTTTGCGGCATCACCCTGCCCAAAAATGAACGGCTGATTGTCGGGGCCGAAACCTGCGACGACGCCGGGGTCTACCGTCTCAACGACGAGACAGCCCTTATCCAGACCCTGGATTTCTTCACCCCCATAGTCGACGATCCCTACCGCTTTGGTCAGATCACCGCAGCCAATGCCCTGAGCGATGTCTATGCCATGGGAGGCAAACCATTGCTTGCCATGAACATCCTTGCCTGTCCGATAAAATCAATGGACGCTGATATTTTTCGTGAAGTTATACGGGGCGGGCTTTCCAAGGTGGAAGAGGCGGGCGCCCTGCTTGTAGGCGGTCACTCAGTGGAGGATCAGGAGTTAAAGTATGGCCTCTCTGTCACCGGGGTGGTTCATCCGGATCGGGTTCTGCTCAACAGCGGTGCCAGGGTCGGAGACCGCCTGCTCCTGACCAAACCACTGGGCACCGGAATTCTGTCCACAGCCATAAAGGGCAACCTGGCTGGTGCCGAGGTTGAAGAGCAGATCACAGAGATCATGGCCACCCTGAACCGGCTGCCGGCAGAGGCGGTTGAGTCAGCCAGGGACAGTGGCCACCAGGTTCATGCCTGCACCGACATCACCGGATTCGGGTTGCTGGGCCATCTCCATGAAATGACCGCAGCATCAGAGGTCAGCGCCCGCATCTTCAGAGAACAGATTCCCGTTATCCCAGGTTGTCTTGATTTCGTTGCCATGGGTATCATCCCCGAGGGAGCCTACACCAACCGTAACTTCTACGCCCAATGGCTTACCAAGACAAACCAGGGAGATGACTCCCTGGAAATGGTCCTTGCCGACCCACAAACCTCAGGCGGCCTGCTCATCGCAGCTCCTCCTGAAGCGATCCAGGTGATCCAGGACAAAATAAAGGCGTTGGGATATCCACTGGCCTGTGCTGATATTGGTGAGATAGTGGAAGGCAGGGAAGGGATGGTGGAACTCATCTCAGAATGAGTTTTTAAACACGAGATACTACCCGACTCACACCTGAGTTATGGCCAGCAACAGCTCTGTCAGGCTGCTCAGATCTTTCAAATCCAGACACTCATCCGTGGTATGGACCTTATCCATGCCTGTGGCGACAATGGCTGTTTTCAGGCCATAACTGTTGAAGATATTGGCATCCGAGCCTCCGCCAGCCACCTGAAACAGGATCTCACGCTCCAGCAGATCTCCTGCCTGCCGCACCCTGGCCACCACCGGATCATCTGCCTCAAGATACATGGCAGGATACTCCATTTGTACACTGATATCCACGGAAGGCTGTTTCACGCCACCAACCTGTGCCACCCAACTCCGAACCACATTTTGGAATGTGGCTTCGATTTCCTTCGTGTAATCATCAAGTTTCTTGGCAGAATGAGAGCGGACCTCCCCTTCTATGGTGATCAGGTCCGGGACAATATTGGTGGCCACACCACCATGGATCAAGCCAAAATTGGCTGTGGACTGCTCATCCAGTCGACCAAGGCGCAGGTCGGCAATGGCTCGTGCTGCCAGACAGAAGGCTGACACACCCTGTTCCGGATTGAGTCCGGCATGGGCAGCAATCCCATGCACCTCAATCTTCAGACGATTGGCTGCCGGTGCCCCAACTATGACCTTATCAATCCCTGTGGAATCAAGTGCATACCCACATTTTGCCTGCAGGAGGCTGTGATCCAGGTGCTTGGCCCCCAGCAGGCCGACCTCTTCGCAGGTGGTGAGCAGGATTTCCACAGGCCCGTGCTCCATAGCACCTTCCTGCAGAACCTGAATCATCTCAACAAGCGCTGCGATGCCTGACTTATCGTCACCCCCCAGGATCGTATTTCCACTGGAAGTAAAGATATCCCCTGTTCGCAGGACTTCAACCCCGCAGCCCGGCTCCACCGTATCCATGTGACAGGCAAAGAAAAGCGGTTCCCGCGTCACAGTGCCAGGGAAACGGACAACCAGATTCCCGCAGTCAGCACCTGTTTTTTCAGCAGAAGCATCCTCTATTACCGATTCCGCCCCCAGCTCGGTGAAGACCCTGATCAGATAATCGGCGACTCGCCTTTCCTGCCGGGATGGGCTTTCGATTTCGCAGAGCCGCATGAAGCCCTTTGCCAGCCGTTCCCTGTTGATGGGGTAACTCATCCTCTCTTCTCCTCCATCCCTGTCAGGAGGAGCACAGCATGACAACTGATCCCCTCCATTCTCCCAACAAATCCCATCCGTTCAGTGGTTGTCGCCTTTATATTCATGCACTTTTCATCAACCTGGCAGGCCTCAGCCAGGATTGTCCGCATCTCTGGTATAGACGGGGCCAGCTTCGGTCCCTGGCAGATCACGGTGACATCAGCGTTGGACAGCTGCAGCCCTTTTTCCCTGGCGAGTTGCACCACATCTTGTAACAACTCAATGGAATAGATATTTTTAAAGCGCTGATCTGAATCCGGAAAATGAGCGCCTATATCCCCCTCTCCCATGGCCCCAAGAAGCGCGTCACAGAGGGCATGGGTCAGGACATCGGCATCTGAATGACCGGCAAGCCCCATCTCAAAGGGAATGGTCACGCCACCGAGCACCAGTTTCCGGTCCGGGGCAAAACAATGGGCGTCATAGCCATGACCTATGCGCACCTGTGGAACAGCTGAGTTTAGCATAATTTTTTCAGCAATGATCAAATCCTCCGGCCGAGTGATCTTGATGTTGGTCTCACTCCCCTCAACCAGAGAGACTTGGATGCCGGCAAGTTCAAGCAGGGAAGCCTCATCGGTAACATCCCTCTCTCCGATCTGTTCATAGCCATTTTGCAGGAGAGAAAGACGTGCAGCCTGCGGCGTCTGGGCCTGCCATAAGCCTTGCCGGTCAACGGTGTGGAGGATTTGATTATCCGCCCCACCTTTCTTCAGGGTATCCTTTACCGGCACAGCGGCAATGGCCGCCCCATGTTCGGTCGCAGCCTGGCAGCAGCGTTCGATGAGATCCACACTCACCAGGGGACGGGCGCCGTCATGGACAAGGACGATGTCCACACCATTGTCAAGAAGATCCAGTCCAGCCCGCACCGAATCCTGCCGTCGTCTGCCGCCGGCAGTCACCAGGACAACGCCCCCTGCCAGATCGTACTGTACAAGGAGTTGACGGGTGGAGTCAACCCTGTCAGCAGGCACCACCACCACAATACGATCAACGCAGGAAGCAGTGACAAACGCCCGGACAGTATGGACAAGAATGGGGGCTCCGGCAAGAAAATGATACTGTTTGGGATGATCCAACCCCATTCGACTCCCGCTTCCGGCAGCAGGAATTATGGCAGCAGCAGTGACCATTGAGAAAATGAGGTCGTCCCCAAAAAGGATTGATGAGTCGAACAGGAAGTTGACTCACTAGAGGCGGCTATAAACGTCCCCGAAAAGCAGCCGGCATAACTATCGGAATCGTAAGAGGTTACCAGTGCCTCATATTCACACGATCAGACTGGCGAATCTATAGTTCACTATGTGAGCTAGGCTGATCGTGTGAATATGGGGTGCTGGGGAACTCTCACCACGTTCAAGAAAAAAGGGAGCGGGTTGTAAGCCGAATTCTGTTTCCCTTTCGGGATCATGATCATTTCACTGTGGATGCCGATTGCCCGGCATCTCTTGCAACCTACCCGAAGACCTCGAGCGGGCCGCCCTCAATCGTCTTCCTATTTGGTCTTGCTCCGGATGGGGTTTACCCTGCCCTGCATGTCACCATGCAGGCGGTGAGCTCTTACCTCGCCATTTCAACCTTACCAGGCCCGGAGGCGTGGCGGTATATTTTCTGTGGCACTTTCCGCCGGTCACCCGGCGTTCGCGTTACGAACCATCCTGCCCTGCGGAGTTCGGACTTTCCTCCCCGGCCTTAAAGGCCGGAGCGACCATGCACCCACTCCCCTGCTCTCTATAATAGTGAGATTTTCCAAAAGTTAAAAGAAAAAAGTGTGGCTGAGATGCCTCCGCTATTTCTCTGTTTCCTCCACCGGCTCGTGATACATAATGCGCTGACAGGTGGGGCAGTCAAAATGCTCATCTCCGCGCAGAAGAAGATTATACTGCTGCGGCGGAATGGCCATGAAACATCCCTGACAGACTCCCTGCAGCACGTTGACAACGGCGAGTCCATTGCGGTGCTTACGCAGATTGTCATATTTTTTCAAGAGCGGAGCTTTCAAGTTTTTGGCTTGGGTGTTCCGTTTTTTTATCTTGGTCTTTTTCCCTTTGGTGATCTTTGCAATATTGTTCTTGACCTTCTCCATCTCCTCCTGCAGCAATTCTGTCTCGCCTTTAAGAAGATTTTTATGCTCTTCGATCTCTGCGGTCAACTGCTCCACCTCTTCCATGATGGCAACGACCTTCTCTTCCTTTTCCTTGACGCCTTTCTTTCCGTCTTCAATCTCCTTGAGCAATGCCGCCTGCTCACGCCCAGTCTGCACCTGCATCATCTTGGACTGCCGATCCTTCACATGTACCATCTCATCGGCTGCCTCCACCTCCAGGGTCCGCCGCTCTTTCTCCAGGGTTTCTATTTTTTCCTCAAGGCTGACAACCGTTGCCTCTCGCTCGGCCAGATCAGCGCTCCGGCTTTCCAGAGCGTCCTGCTCTCCCTGAATTTCAGAATCAATATCATCAATCTGATGATCAATTACCTGCAGCAATGTGAGTTGGACTATTTCTTCGTTCAAGACTGTTCTCCTGTATATGATTTATTTCTGGTTAAAATCTTCTTTATTCACAAAAACAAAGGCCGGTCGTTCTGATTCGGCCTGAAAAATCTTCAACTCCCAGCCTTTCTCCTGGGACAGGGACTCTAATTTATCAGCAAGCAACGCCACTGCCGGTTTTTCTGTACCGTAGTGCGTTCCATCAATGATGCAGAACCCCGACTCTTCCGCCCAGCGGGCCGTGGAATGCTTAATTTCTGCTGAGAGGTAGAGGTCTGCACCACTGCGCAGAGCATCTTCGGCAAACTCAGAACCGCTTCCACCGCACAGCCCAATGGTTTTCACCTCTTTTGGCGCAGGTCCGGCAACCTGGACAGTGTCAACTCCCAGGACTTGGAAAACACGTTTTAAAAAATCCGGAAAAGAGAGGGGAACAGGGAAGCTTCCTCTTCTGCCCAGCCCGACACCATTCATTTCGGGAAAATCCATGGTGCGCAGAGGACGCAGGTCATTCAATCTCAATTGTTCTGCCAGGGCATCACTGACGCCCTCTACGGCACTGTCGAGATTGGTATGACAGGCAATGACATTTATTTTCTCCTTCAGGGCCTTTTCGAGAAAGGCGCCTGTGGGAGTTGCGGTGTTAACTGAAGAAAGAGGATGAAAAATGCAGGGATGGTGGGTGATCAGGGTATCTGCTCCCCTGCTGAGAGCTTCTTCAAGGAGAGAAAGGGTGGGGTCTAATCCCAGAAGCAGGGTATGAACTTCCCGATCCGGCCTGCCGATCAACAGTCCCACATTGTCCCAACTTTCGGCAAGGCCAAAGGGTGCAAATCCGTTGATCCCCTCCAGGAGGTCTCTGACCTGTACAGTCATCACATCGCCTCCCCTAATTTTTTGAAATCAGGAAATAAAAAAAGGTACAGCCCTCTCGGGTTGTACCTTTGGATTTCTAGCGGACTGAAACAGGATTCTGTGCCTGCTTCACCGATAATGAGTATGAGGGGAGAGACGGCCCGTCTCTCTCTGTTTGCAAAAGAGTCTATTCTATTCAAGGAACCTGGTTATCTTGTCAGATTCTGTATTCTCATGGTGGGCGCAGTAGGATTTGAACCTACGACCGACCGGTTATGAGCCGGTGGCTCTACCAACTGAGCTATGCGCCCGCTCCGGCACGAAAACTTACTATATAAAAACAGCTGAACAGAAATGTCAACTAAAAAAGCATTCCCCCTCACAGGAATCCCTGCGTCAACGCAAGCCAATTACTGGAGAAGAAGACGCACCATTTTTTTTCTCAGGTTGAAAGAGGCCTCAGTGGCCTGTATACTCCTAAAAATGATGGCATCATAGATAGTGTCTATGCATAACTGAGATTTTTTCTCCCTCACGCCTTTTTCCATGGAGCACGGTCAGCAGTGATTTATAACAACCTCCTCTATTTTATCGTTGCCATCTTTCTC
>CAYPEU010000031.1:0-27608 GCA_964409855.1 uncultured Desulfocapsa sp. | reverse complement strand
CTCTCTTCATACTCCCCCTTGAGTAATAACACATTACCCTGATCCGTTGAAGGAGGCGCTTCAAATCGTCTCATTAATGCAACCCCTCTTTTTTCCAGTCGCTTTTTCACGTACTTCTCTTCCCTGTCAATGATATGCAGGGGTAAGCCCGCCAGTCCCAGAAGCAGTTCAAGAGTAAGCAGTTTGCCGCGTCTGGGGATATGAATCGAATGCAGTCCGCCAGCAGGGGCTATCTGAATGCTACACTCTCCACCACCTTTCGGGTACCATCCCCACTGTTTAAGAGAGGCTTCTGCCCGGACACCCATTCGACGGAGAAAGGGGAAAAGAATTTCATCCATCCAGTGAAAGACCGGGCTGAATGGCACATGGGTGCCCCCTGTTATGACAATGCTGGAAGGGGTTGAAGCAAATAAAAGTGGTGGGAGAACAGCGCTCAGAAGAAGGGTTGCCGATCCGGCCGTGCCAATGTTAAATCGGTATGTGCCGCCAGCGATGTTCCCGGGATTGAAGCAGAGTGAGGTTGAGTTTACACGATCTCCGGCAACCTCGCCCTCAGTTATTGCTGTCAAGGCTCGGACTGCGGTCAGATGTTGCGGGCGAAGGCCGGGTTTTTTCCGGTTTGCACGAATATTATGAATCTCGACCGGCTGATGCATCAGAGCGGCAAGGGAAAGGGCGGTGCGCAGAACCTGGCCGCCTCCTTCTCCGTGACTTCCGTCAATCACAATCCGGTCAATCATGCAATCCCCATTTACACTTTACACTGACAGGCCTGAAGAACACTTTTCTGCTGATACCAAGTGATCGGGCAGTCGGATCTGTTCCGGCCTTATTTGCTGCCAGTGTCTTCTCAACTCCAAGTCATCGTTGTTATGCAACAGGCAAGGAGGTACTGGTTGGCCTGGATCAGGCTAGATTTATAACGACCTTCCCACAATGAACCCGTTCGTTTTTCCAGTTTGTTGATATAGCGTGTCTGGCGACCACCGATACGCTTCATGAGAAGACCGAGATTGTCCACATCATCACCAGGGTCAATTACCAGGTGCACATGATTGGTCATGAGGGAGTAGGCGAAAACCTTGCAGCCGAGCTCAGTTTTCCATTCCTTCAGGTTTTCTAGATAATAGAGATAGTCGTCATCACCACTAAACACAACCTGACGATTGTGACCACGTTGGATGATGTGGTGCGGGCAGTTGGGCAAGACGATTCGGGATTGACGTGGCATATTCAACAACTATCAGACTCTCATTGGAAAGTCAAAAAATAAATCTGTCCCCTTTTTCTGGAGGGAGCGTATTTTGAAGAGATTGAATATGTTTTTACGGATTAATTTTAGTGATCTTTGAACCCTGGATACCTGCACCGGCCATTAATCCTTGCTGGTTAAAGGTGAAAACGTAAACGGATTCTGTAATTGTTGTATTGTTCATTGTTTTAGCCATTCCGTCATCAACAAAAACAACACTGGGGCCCACACCGACCTCCCATCCTGCATTGTGATCAAGAAGATAGTCGAGTCCTGTATCATCCATAAAGAACATTGCATAGCCAAAGGCTTGTGCCCCCATCTGGAGTCCGTAGGAACCTGCAACCGTATTGTAGTAACCAACCGTTTTTCCGTCTTTGCGCAGTGCTCCGTTTCCATGATGACCACCGATTCCCAAACCAGCCTTTAGTATCTTGGGATAGACCAAGATTGCTTTAGCTGTTTTCGATAATTCGGCGGCAGCTGGTGAATTTTTCAATAATTTATCTAAGGCAAGAGTAACATCCTGATCAATCTCAGATGCTGTCACTCCAACTCCAACCTTTTTGCCAACACCTTTTGCAAAATCCCCGGCACCAGTGGCCAATCCGGAAATAGTGTCACCTATTGCAAAGAGCTGGTGAGGAAGAGAAATGGATATGAGGAAGGCAAAGAGGAAAACTCTTGTGTAATTTGACATAAGGTGCTCCTTTTTATTTATTCCGTCGATGTCACGTTTGGTTCACGCTAAAATCGAGCAATAAACGGGTTGCAGTGGGGAAAAGGGGTCAAACCCGCCGTCGACTTTTATTTATTATAAATATGACTTGCAACTATGTCCAGACCATTACCCATACTATATCAAGGTCCTGGTATCCTATCATGAATCGGGGCAGACGAAGGGAGAACATCTTTTTATCTCAGTATGATGATGAAGCTTTTATGAAGGTTCTCCAGGAACGTGAGAAGGATAGCATCTCCAAATATCGGCATATTCTCTGATGGCAACCCTCCCACAAGCCAGAAAGGGCGATTCCGTAAAAGAACACAAAAAGGGCCTTTTAATGGGTGGCCCCCTTTTCTTCACTATTTCGTCAAAACCACTTTCACCCTGCCCTGGTAAAGGGTTTGCAACTGGCTTGACAGGATGGGCAGTGAGGCCTTATCCTAAAAGCAGGAGGACTGGAAATGGATACACGATGGGTCGTTCATATCCTCGTCTGGGGTCATGTTATTCTTTTTCTTTTAGCAGGCTGTTTTTATGATGGTTCTCAGGTCTGGTTAGGAAGGTTCATGGGGGGATCTGTACTGTGGTGGATTCTTGCCTCTTCGTTCTACTATCTGTTCTGGAAGCCAGGTCGCTACCATGGTAGAGGGAAAAAGAAACCATGAAATTCTTGCTGCTCTTACTGCGGTTAGCTGTAGGCTACCTGTTGGTGATACGCAGATAACACCGCCCCCCTTTGCGTTGTGGAAGTCAACGGAAAAGAAAGGAACGCGCTGGAAACAAAAAAACCCGCTAACCATTGCTGGCTGCGGGCTTAATGTCCATCCTCGGACGAGGATGGAATGAAAAATGGTGCCGAAGGCGAGAATCGAACTCGCACGACCGAAGGCCACTGCCCCCTCAAGACAGCGTGTCTACCAGTTCCACCACTTCGGCACACAATTCAATATTTTTTATTCCTGGGCTTGTGGAGCCTCAGGAGCAGGCGCGACTTCCTCTGTTACCGTTGCCGGCATGGGAATCACTTTTTCTGCAGCAGGTGCTGCCTTTTCTTCTACAGCAGAGGGCTGCTGTACTGTACTCATCACCGAGCCTGTACTTGAGATTGATGAGACATAGGCCAGACTGACTGAAGTCACCATGAAAATCACTGCTCCCATGGTGGTGATCTTATTCATCAGAGAGACAGGGCCTTCTGTTCCAAACAGTGACTGGCTTGATCCCCCGAAGGAGGCTCCTACATCTGCACCCTTGCCATGCTGAAGCAGGACAATGATGACCATAAAGAAGCAAACTGCAATATGGACAACGGTGAGTATGGTTGTCATTAAACAGGGTTCTCAAGTAAAATTTATAATTCGGCAAAACGACTCAGCCTTCAGGGCTGCGCCACCAACAAGCGCGCCGTCTATATCGGCCTGCGCCATTAATTCGTCTACGTTATCCGGATTAACCGAGCCACCATACAATATTCTTACAGACTCGGCAATATCTTTTTCATACATTTCTGCAAGAAGTTTTCGCACAAAGGTGTGGGCCTCCTGGGCCTGTTCCTTACTCGCCGTCTTTCCTGTTCCAATGGCCCATACCGGCTCGTAGGCAACAACACTCTTCTTCATATCATCAGGGCTGACCCCGGCTAGTCCTTCCCGAACCTGCTCTTCGAGTACAGAAAATGTCTTCCCTGTTTCCCTTTCTTCCAGGGTTTCCCCAATACAGAGAATAGGGAGAAGGCCGAAATGCAGTGCACCAAGAACACGCTTGTTGATCATTCCGTTGTCTTCATGGAAGATCTGCCGTCTCTCAGAATGACCGATGATCGCAGCGCTTCCCCCTGCTGACTTAACCATAGTGGGTGAGATCTCACCGGTAAATGCTCCCTGTCCTTCCCAGCAGACATTCTGGGAAGCAATAAGGACCCTGCTCTCGCCCAAGACATGGGCCACCTCACTGATCACTGTGAATGGTGGAGCCAATAGAACATCACGGTCATCGAGATCAGCAGAACATTTTCCAATCTCAGCAGCCAAATGGCAGGCCTCAATAACAGTAGTGTGCATCTTCCAGTTTCCTGCAAGCAAGGGTCTCCGCTTCATTCCGCCTCCATTTGCTGATATGCTTTCATTTTTCGTTAGCCTGTCCAAACTCTATGGTGCCAGCCTGTGAGGATCTGCAGCTTATCCCTTCAGTGCCTCTACGCCTGGAAGCGTCTTACCTTCCATGAGGGTAAGAAAGGCTCCCCCTCCTGTGGACATGTAAGAGATATTTGCAGATTCTCCTGACTTTTTGACTGCGGCATTTGAATCTCCGCCACCGGTGATGGACAGGGCATGTGATGAAGCCACGGTCTGGCACATTGCCATTGTCCCCCTGGCAAAGGCATCCATCTCAAAGGCGCCCATGGGACCATTCCAGACGATGGTTCGGGCATCGGCCATGGCCTCCTGGAAGTAGGAAGTGGTGGCAGGTCCAATATCAAGGGCCATCCACCCTGCAGGGATGTCACGGAAGGTCACATTTTTGACCACGGCATCAGGGGAAAACCGATCAGCCGCCACAAAATCCACCGGCAGGTAGAGTTTGATCCCCTTCTCCTCGGCCTTTTTCACAAACTGCCGGGCTGTATCAAGCAGATCATCCTCTGTTTTGGAGGCACCCACATCCACACCCTGACTCTTGAGAAAGGTATTGGCCATGGCCCCACCAATGATCATGCTGTCAACTTTGTCCAGCATATTCTCCAGGGCACCGAGCTTTGAGGAGACCTTTGCTCCTCCCACCAGGGCAACAAGGGGGCGGACCGGGGCATCCATGGCCTTATGGAAAAAGTCCATTTCAGTCTGCAGAAGAAATCCGGCAGCCTGTTCAGCAACATGGGCAGGAATCCCCACCACTGAGGCATGGGCCCGGTGAGAAACGGCAAAGGCATCATTTATATAGACGTCAGCCATGCGTGCGATCTGCTGAGCAAAGACAGGGTCGTTTTCTGTTTCTTCCTTGTGAAAGCGCAGGTTTTCCAGAAGGATCACATCTCCTCCCTGCATCTCCGCCACCATTGCCTCGCTCTCACCCCCCACGCAATCCGGGGCAAGACGAACCTCGCGTTCGAGGATGGTGGCAAGATGATCAGCCACCGGGGCAAGGCTGAAATCCTCTACCCGCTGTCCTTTAGGCCTTCCCATATGGGAGCAGAGAATCAGTTTGCCCCCATGGTCCAGGATATGATTGATGGTCGGCAGGGCCATACGGATACGAATATCATCGGTGATATTTCTCTCTTCATCCATGGGGACGTTGAAATCCACTCGTACCAGTACCCGCTTTCCACCAAGATCAAGGTTCCGAATCGTCTTCATTCACATCCTTCCTTTTCCTGAAAAATTCTCATTTACTGAAGCTTGCTGACAAGGATCAGGGCATCATCAGCAGGATTGCTGTAGTAATTTTTCCGCTGTCCCACTTCCTGCCAGCCGAGTTTTGTATAGAGCTGCAGGGCTGGAATATTCTGCGAACGGACTTCGAGAAAAATCTTTTCACCACTTCGTGCTGCAAACTGACGACACAGATCCTGCACAAGAGCCTCGGCAACTCCCTGTCGCCGCCACTGAGGGCTGACCGCAACCTTTAACAGCTCCACCTCCGGGCCCATCTGCCGACCGCAACACCAGCCCTGCACCTCCGCAAAAGAAGAGCTTGCCACAAGGACAAGCCCTTTTTTTCGTTTCAATTCAGCCCCTATCTGCTGCGGAGTCCATGGTGAGAGACAACTGGCCTCAATGACTGCCACCGCAGGGATATCCCCGGCATGCATCTGCCGGATATGCACGGCTACAGCATCTTGTCGGCAACCTGGATGGTCAAATCACCCAGCATGTTGGTATAACTGCCAAGCTCATTGTCATACCAGCCATAAATAACAGCCTGGGTCACCGGAACATTGAGGATAGATTCCTCTCCGGCATTGATGGAACAGCTCTTCAGCTTTTCAAGGTTCACCGGTATGGAAGCGGTACGGGTATGGGTCTCCGTACTCTCAATCACTGCTGCCGCTTCCGGCACTCCGATAATATCAGAAGAGACATTCTGCTCCGTGGAATATTCCAGGTAAGGATTGTTTTCGGCATAATCACGATAGATGGAGTTGATCTCATTCCGTTTCAGGGGACTCTCCAGATCATCCTGGACATTCAATACCAGGACAATGAGAGAACCGGTGGAGGTAGGGACACGAACCGACTCGGCAATAAAGCCGATGGATTGCATCTCCGGGATGACCAGGGCCAGGGCCTTTGCCGCTCCAGTGGTGGTGAGGATGATATTATTGAGGATGGAGCGGTTTTTACGCAGATCTGCGGCCCCTGATTTGGGAAGCCGGTCCAGGACCTGCTGGCTGCCTGTTGCTGCATGCACGGTGACCATGGAGGCACTCAAAAAATTCTCAGCCCCGATACTTTCCATGAGCGGCTTGATCATATAGGAGAGACAGGTCGTGGTGCAGGATGCCGCCGAGATCAACGAGTGGCTGGACGCGTCATAATCCTCGTCATTGATTCCCATGACTGTGGTCACAGCATCTTCCGGCATATCCAGCCCCTTAGACTTAATCTTGAACGGAGCTGAAAGCATCACCTTCTCCGCCCCTGCCTGCAGGTGACCGCGAAGGGATCCCCATTTGGCATCCGCATCGGCTGTTGGATCGGTAAAGGCACCGGTGGTATCCACCACCAGCTTTACCTGGTTCTCCTGCCATGCGATCTCCCTGGGATTACGGGCCGTACGCAGAAACTTCACAGGCATACCATTCACGACCATGGTCCCCGCCTCTTCATTCAGCTCCTCGATCACCCGGCCGCCATTATGGCCATGAAGATAGGTACCCAGCCGCCCAAATGACGAGTCCCGCTCCACTGAAGCGGCAAGATCATTCAATCCCTGGCCGATTTCACGACCAACGTTGATCACGATTTCTGAAAAATGTTTTCTCGAGACGTGATGCCAGAGGGAAAGCTTTCCGATCCGGCCCAGGCCGTTAACCCCTAATTTCATACCAATGGTTCTCCTGTACAGGTATTATATTTCCATCTGCAGTAATCGCCTGCAGACAGGCCAATCCAGAGAGGGAAGAAGGTTTCCCCTTCCCCTTTCAATATCCATTCTTTATACTGTATTTCAGACGATTCATCAAAGATTAAACATAATTGATACAAAATTTCACCTATCCTGATTAATGCAATTTAAAAGCCCACTCCAATCCGCCACCCTTATCAAACGCTACAAACGTTTTTTGGCCGATGTCAAAACCGACGAAGGCAAGGAAATCACAGTGCACTGCCCCAACTCAGGCTCCATGCGTGGTTGCTCGACTCCAGGGAGCAGGGTAATGCTCTCCACATCGCCCAATGCCAATCGCAAATACCCCCAGACCCTGGAAATGATCCAGGAGGGAAACACCTGGATTGGAGTCAACACCATGCTCACCAACAAAATCGTGGCCGAGGCCATTTTAGAAGGAAGGGTGGAGGAACTCAAAGGAGTCGACAAGCTTACCAGGGAGGTGAAGACCTCAGCATCGAGCAGGCTTGACCTGCTTCTGGAACGGGGAGAAGAAAAAATATACGTGGAGATCAAAAACTGCTCCCTTGTGGAAGATGATTGGGCCATGTTTCCCGATGCCGTGACCGCAAGAGGCACCAAGCATCTGCACGAGTTGGCTGACCTGGTGCAGCAGGGCCACCAGGGGATCATTTTTTTCTGCATCCAGCGCACAGACGCAGATCGATTCAGGCCTGCTGCCCAGATTGACCCGCTTTATGCCAAGACCCTGGCAGAGGTAAGAGACAAGGGCGTTCAGATCCTGGCCTACCAGGCTGAAGTCTGTCCGGAATCCATTATCATCAAAAAATCCCTGCCCTGCTCCCTTGAGGAGTGGGTAGTATAAGAGTCAGAGAACCATGACATCCGACACAAAAGAGACAAAAAAAGCAATCATCCTGTTCAGCGGCGGACTCGATTCCACCACGGTTCTGGCCATTGCCAAAAGCCAGGGCTATTCCTGCTACTGCCTCAGCTTTCGCTACGGCCAGAAGCAGACAGTTGAACTGGACAGGGCCATCCAATCCGCCAAAGAAAACCGAGTTGCCAGACACCTTATCCTCAACTTGGATCTGGACAAGATCGGTGGTTCCGCCCTCACCGATTCCATTGAGGTCCCCAAGAACAGGGACCTTGAAGCCGAGGAAGAGGAGATCCCTATCACCTATGTCCCGGCACGCAACACCATTTTCCTCTCCCATGCCGTGGCCTGGGCAGAGGTCCTTGGGGCCTCGGATATCTTCATCGGGGTCAATGCCGTGGACTATTCAGGCTACCCGGACTGCCGACCTGAATTCCTTAAAGCCTTTACCACCATGGCCAATCTTGGCACCAGGGCCGGTGTGGACGGGAGTAACCGATTTTCCATCCAGGCCCCCCTGCTCCTCATGAGCAAGGCGGAGATTATAAGGAAAGGAATTTCTCTGGGAGTGGACTACAGCAAGACCCATAGCTGTTACGACCCGGAAGGGGACAAGGCCTGCGGCAGATGCGACGCCTGCCTGCTGCGTCTGAAGGGCTTTGCCGAGGCAGGGATTGAAGACCCTGCCGACTATGTAGTGAGAGACGGAAGGCAGGAAGGCTGAAGAGATAGCTCTAAAACATTCCCGCAAAAAAATCTTTGCATAACTCCTAAACAGTAAGAGTTTACCATTCACTCCATCTCGTTGTGAGTGATGCGGCCGCCCATGATGGTGAGCACGGCCTTGCCTTGCATTTTCCAGTCCAGGAAGGGGGAGTTTTTGCCTTTGGAGAGAATGGACTCGCGGGTGAAGATAAACTCTTTATCCGGATCAACTACGGTGATATCGGCGACGCTGCCCTCTGCAAGCGTTCCCCCTTGAACCTTCAATATGCGGGCAGGAGACGAAGACATCAACTCCACCAGGCGCATGGCATCAATCACTCCCTCCCGCACCAGATTCAGAGAAAGCGGCAGTGAGGTCTCAAGACCAATAATCCCGTTTGCCGCCTGATCAAACTCCAGTTCTTTTTCCAGCACAGAATGAGGGGCATGATCCGTGGCAATGGCATCAAAGGTACCGTCTTGCAGTCCAATGCGTATGGCCTGGCGATCCGCCTCAGTTCGCAGGGGCGGGTTCATTTTGGCATTGGTATCATATTCTGCCACTGCCTCTTCGGTGAGGGTAAAATAGTGGGGCGTGGTTTCAGCCGTTGCCCGAACCCCGCGGGCCTTGGCCTGGCGAATGAGGTCGGTGGCAGCAGCCGTGCTCACATGGGCAATATGAGCACGCTGTCCTGTGAGCTCGGCAAGGGCCAGCTCCCGGTAGACCATGATGGATTCGGCAGCCGCCGGAATCCCCCGCAGGCCAAGACGGGTGGACACCTTTCCCTCATTCATGGCACCATTCCGGCTGAGGGCCATCTCCTCTGAGTGGGAGATGACCAGAAGGTCATGACTGCCGGCATACTCCATGGCCCGGCGCATCAACTGGCTGTCAAGGACAGGCAGGCCGTCATCGCTCACGGCAACGACACCCGCCTCTTTCAATTCGCCATACTCGGCCAGTCCTTCACCGTGACTCCCTTTGCTGATGGCACCCACCGGGTAGACCCTGGCAGAAGCAGCGCGGGCAGCCTCAAGGATAAACCGGGTAACAGCCGCACTATCATTGACCGGCTGGGTATTAGGCATACAGGCAACAGCAGTAAACCCACCTGCTGCAGCGGCCCTGGTGCCGGAGGCCACTGTTTCTTTATACTCTTCTCCGGGTTCACGAAGATGGACATGCATATCAATCAGTCCCGGCACGATCCACTTCCCCTGCAGATCAAACACCAGACTGTTTTCCGGGATATGCTCCTGGGCAGGTACAATAACTCCGTTTTTCAGCCAGAGATCGCCGCTTGAGTCCACTCCGTTAACCGGATCAAGAAGACGGCCATTTTGTAAAATTGTTATAATCGTCATCATTCTGCTCGCAACCCATCACAAAAGATTTAAGTAAACTGGTACAGGTTCTCAGTTCCCCTCTCCGCCCATCACCAGATAGAGCAAGGCCATGCGCACGGCAACCCCGTTGGTCACCTGCTCCAGTATGACAGAACCTTCACCATCAGCAACGTCTGGATTCATCTCCACCCCGCGATTGATAGGCCCGGGATGCATAATCAGGACATCCGGACGGGCATGTTGCAGCAGGGATCGGTTAATACCATAAAACTGTGCATACTCGCGAAGTGAGGGAATCAATGGGTCATCCTGCCGCTCTTTCTGGATTCTCAGCGCCATCACCACATCGGCATCTTTCACGGCTTCCTCTACACTGCTGCAGACCCGGGCGCCCAGAGCGTCAAGATACGGCGGCATAAAGGTGGCAGGGCCGGCCACTCGAACCTCTGCCCCCAGCTTTGTAAAGCCAATGATATCTGAATGGGCAACTCTGCTATGGGCAATATCACCAATGATGGCCACCTTCAAGCCGTCTATTTCCCCCTTGTGTTCCCGTACCGTCATCATATCGAGCAGTCCCTGACTGGGATGCTCATGGGTGCCATCTCCGGCATTGATTATGGCTGCACCAACATGACGGGTGAGAAGGCTGGGTGCCCCTGAACTGGAATGGCGAAGAATAATGATATCGGGGTTCATGGCCTCAAGGTTTCGCGCAGTATCAATCAGGGTCTCCCCCTTCTGCGCTGAACTGGTTGAGGCCGCAATATTAAAGGTGTCAGCACTCATCCGCTTGGCGGCAATCTCAAAAGAGAGACGGGTCCTGGTGGAGGGCTCAAAGAAAAAATTGACGATGGTCTTCCCTCTGAGAGTGGGGACCTTCTTTATGGGGCGGGTGGAAATTTCTTTAAAGGATGTTGCGGTATCAAGAATATAGGAAATATCTGCAGCAGAGAACTGCTCAATACCAAGAATGTGTTTATGCTGAAATCGATATGTATCTTTCACGTTTCCCCTGAGTTTACCAACACCTCTTCTTCAGGTCACCTTGAAAAATTAGCTTTTCCAGGTAGCCCTCATTCGATCAGTGAACAATATCACCAATTCGGCTCCAGCGAATAGAGGTCAAACGGTCAACAGATATAAGCGGTTCATCGAGATTCCACGACCAGTAAAGGATAAAGGCCTTACCTAAGACATCTTTCAGGTCGACAAATCCCCAGAATCTACTGTCATAACTGTTATCACGATTGTCTCCCATGACAAAAATCTTGCCTTCGGGGACCTTCACCGGCCCCATATTATCACGAGGACCGGCGCTTGCCTTCATAATATTATTACTGGTAAAATGTGCATTGGGACTGCTGACCGCCTCTCCATTGATATAGAGCTGCTTATTTTTCAGCTCAACAGTATCCCCAGCCACAGCAACCACCCGTTTGATATAATCAATGGATCGATTTTTAGGAAATTTAAAGACCACTATGTCATCAGGAACAGGGCTTTTCCAGGGAATAAGAACTGTCCCAAGCATGGGAACCTTTACCCCATAGATGAACTTGTTCACCAGTAAATGATCACCGATCTGCAGGGTAGGCAGCATTGACCCGGAAGGAATCTTAAAGGCCTGGACCACAAAACTCCTGATAAAGAGGGCGAGAATAATAGCAACGAGGATCGCTTCCGTATATTCACGAACAACTGATTTTTTAGATTTATGACTACTCACTTCGTCGATGCCCCCGTATTTATGCCGATCTCTGTTAACGCCTTGCTATATTTGTTTGTGAACGTACCTCAAACTCCGGCCAATTTCAAGACAGTTCCCAACATCTAAAATAAAATCAGTCGCTTCACGCCACACCCCTCCACATCAACATTTATACCATATGGTGAGCCGCCATTCAGTACAACGGCTACATATAGTACAAAAAATTATACAGGTGGCAACGAGCCTTTCCTTAACCTCCTGTTTTAGCAAGAAGAAGATATTATTTTTTTTCCGGGCTCTCCTTGACAAATGCTTTTTTTTATGTGCTTAATAGGTTTCAGTGGTCAATGACTGCAATCCGGTGAAATTACTTTCGGATGCAGATATGTATTCCTATTCTTATATAGACTTTCATCAGCAAACAACCATGAAACTGCCTTTCCTATCCAGAGAAGACTTGGTCGTCGGTGTAGACATCGGATCTCATGCAGTCAAAGTCTGTCAGCTCAAACGAACAGACAAGGCCTATGCTGTCGTCAACCTGGGAAGTGCGATCCTGCCGGAAGATGCCGTGGATGATGGAACGCTGAATGACCCTGAGGTTGTGGGCAAGGCGATCGCCGAGCTCTTCAAAAATCTCAAAATCAAAAAAAAGAAGGTCGGATTCTCCATCTCCGGTTACTCCGTTATTGTCAAAAAAGTAAACCTTGCGGTTATGTCGGAAGACAAACTGGAGGAACATATCCAGTCCGAAGCAGAACAGTACATCCCATTTGATATTGATGACGTCTATCTCGATTTTCAAGACCTGAAAACCAACCGGGAAGGGTCTGAGCGTACTGATGTCATGCTGGTCGCCGCAAAAAAGGAAATCGTGGATGATTACCTGGAGATGCTGGAAAACATAAACCTGCAGCCGGTCATCGTTGATGTGGATGGATTTGCCCTGGAAAACACCTACGAATACAACTACCCTAAAGATGAAAATGTTGCCTTGGTGGATATCGGGGCGACAAAGATGAACATCAATATCATCTCACAAGGAACTTCTGTGGTTGCTCGAGATATTGTTGTGGGCAGCCGCCAGCTCACTGAACAAATCCAGCATACCTTTGATATTGACTTTGAAGAAGCTGAAGCCCTGAAACTGGGCCATCTCCCGGCAGGAGATAAACAGGAGCAGATTGAGGAGATTTTCTCAACCACCTGCACCCAGTGGGTTCTTGAAATCAAAAAGGCCATCGACCTGTACCATGCCAACAATGCAGAAGAACCGCTTACCCGCCTGGTCCTCAGCGGCGGCGGAGCAAAGGTCTCAGGCCTTGCCGACTTTCTGGCCAACGAAACCGGTCTTGCAGTGGAGTTGTTTAACCCCTTTGCCAACATGACAGTCAACAACAAAAAAATCGATTCTGATTATTTGAATACCATTGGACCGGAGATGGCCATTGCCACAGGCATAGCCATCCGTCCATCAGTGATATAGGCTGCAATTATGCTCAGAATTAATCTGCTTCCCATACGGCAACTGAAAAAACGCGCAAAGGCGCGTAACCAGATCTTCAGCTTCATTGCCCTGTTTATCTTTCTCCTTCTTATCCTGGGAACAGTGGGATTTCTTCAAACTACCAAGATAAACAGTATTGAAGAATCTATCGCAGGGCTCAAGCAAGAAAAACAGAGATATGCCCCCATCCTCGCCGAGATAAAGCGCCTGGAAAAGACCAAAAAAGATCTGGAAAACAAGATTAAGATCATCAAGGCCCTGAAGAGGGATTCCTCCATAACTGTCCATATTCTTGACGAAGTCGCCAAAAAGGTAGACAACAAACGAATGTGGCTGAAATCACTTAAACAACAAGGAAAGAGCCTTTCATTGACAGGAACGGCCCTTGATAACAGGACCATTGCCCAATTCATGGATGCATTAAAAGAATCTCCATACATCGGTGCAGTGAATCTCTCCAATGCCTCCCTGCAAAAGGTATCCGGCCGGGATCTGAAGAGTTTTTCATTGGCCTGCTCCATCAAGAGCCCCGAAGAAAAACCAAAAGAAACTGCAAAAAAGAACCAATAGAGAACTCTGCGGCGTATGAAAAAGAATAACGCATTAGCGACCTTCATAGACGATAAATATATCCCGCTTGACAAGAAGCTGAAAATTGCCCTTGCGGTGATCCTCTTTCTGCTTCCTGTGGTTCTCTTTTACTTTTTCTGGTTCCAGCCACAAAACGAAAAGAGCATACAACTCTCTAAACAAAAAGCGAGTCTCGCCCAGGAACTGAAAAAGGCCAAAGCAAAGGCCGCTAATCGGGCAAAATTACAGGCCGAGCTCACTGCCACAGAGGCGCTTTTCAATGAAACGGCAAGCATGCTTCCCAAAGAGAAAGAAATCCCCAGACTCTTGACCAATATCTCAGCCCTGGGCCGCGGATCAGGTCTGGACTTTCTCACCTTTAAGCCTCTGGCCGATGTTCCTAAAGATTTCTACTCTGAGATACCGGTCGACATCAAGGTCCGGGGCCCGTACCATAATATGGGGATTTTCCTGGACCAGGTCAGCAAACTTGATCGCATAGTAACTGTGTCCAATATCAATATGGGCGGACCGAAGAAAGTGGCAGGAGAGATGCTGTTAGATTCCAGCTGCCGCTTTGTCACTTATAGATTTACCAACAAGAAAGTCAGCAAACCTGAAGACAAGAAGAAAAAACGAAGAAGAAGATAAGTCCGGCCTATGAAAACATCATCTATCCAGAATAAAAAAATCATGGCCCTGGCCTTTCCGGCCCTATTGTTTTTCGGCCTCACTGGTCCTTTTCCGGCTCATGGCCTTGCCACACCAGAAGAAGCAGCCCCCCCCACGGCTGCCGAAACCGCCATGGCCCCTGTGACCTTGGCAAAAGAGAAGCAAGAGAATCTTTTCGTGTACCATATTGAAGGCAGGCCTGATCCTTTTGTGCCATTTATTACGAAAAAAGCGGCAACCACGAATATGAATGAAATTGTTCCTGTCAGCGAACGATTAACCGGTATGCAACTGTTCGAACCAGGCCAGTTGAATCTGGTGGCCATTGTGTTGGCTGAAAACAATGATTTCGCCATGGCTGAAGACTTTACAGGAAAAGGTTATATCCTCCATACAGGCATGAAGATAGGTAGACGTGGGGTCATTAAAGCGATCGAATCGAATCAGGTTGTAATAGAAGAAAACGCTTTCACCCGAGCGGGTGAAAAACTAACAAGTAATATAGTGATGCTCCTAAAGAAAGAGGGAGAAGAGTAAACAATGTATAAGAAACTCTCCACATACCATCTGGCAATTTTCTCCATTTTCTGCTCCCTGTTTGTCTTCTCGGCGAACAGTATCCATGCTGAAACGGAAGCTGTGCAAACAGGGGCCTACACCATCCAGAACATTGAGACAGACCTGCAAAACAGGGCCTTACTCATGGTCCTGAAGGGCGACAGTGCTCCTGCCTATACAATCTACGAACTCTTTAATCCCTCCAGAGTAGTCCTTGATATTGCAGAGGCAAAACTGGCCGCTAACATCACAACAACAGACCTCCTTCCTGAAAACGACTTTGCCACCCTCAAGATTTCAACTTTGAAAGATGAGGGACCGGAGATTACACGTTTTGAAATTACCCTTGCCCAGAGCCACACCTACAAAGTTGATCGAATAGAGAACGACCTCTCCATTCAGCTTTTCCCAAAAACTGAAGGCGACACAGGCGAGAGCGGGCAGGCAGGTGAAGAGGTTGCCGTAAAAGCAGCCTCCTCTCTGCAGGATATTGCTGTTCGACAAAAGGGGACTCAAACAGAGGTCCTTTTGCTGGCAGACAGTCCGCTAACAGACTATCGACACGATACAGTGACTGACCGAAATGGACTGCCGGACTCCATGTATATTGATATCAACAACATTGACGGTTCTGAACTGAGCAGGGAAAAACATGTCGGTACCAGTCTTGACAAGATCCGTGTTGCAACCAGGGGCTCAGGCGTGCGCATTGTCTTTGACTCTGGTACAAAGGGACTATTTCCTTATAGTGTGAAAACCGCACCACAGGGATTGCTGGTGACCATTGATGAAAGCGCAGCAACAGCGGCCGAAACAACTGTTGCCGCCTCTTCATCTGCTGACAGCAGCAAGGTTTCTGCTTCACCTTCGGTCATGACTGACCCTACCCTGGAAGCCCTCATTGACTCCTCAGAGGCAGCATTGAGCAGTGGACCTCAATCTCCTGATCAAACAACAACCGCTGCCGAGGCAATGCAGGATTCCTTTGAATTTTCCGGCTATAAGACCAAACGCATCAGTGTTGATTTCTACAAGATCGATCTGCACAATGTCTTCAGGCTGTTTCGTCAGATAAGCGACGTGAATCTCATCGTTGATGAAGGTGTCAGCGGCTCTCTGACCCTGGCACTGAATGATGTTCCATGGGACTTTGCCCTGGACATTATCCTGAACCTCAAGAACCTCAAAAAAGAAGAGCGCCACAACACCATCGTTATTTATCCCGGAAAAAAAGAATTTGCCTGGCCGGAACGGGCAACGGACAATCTCTCTTTTGAGGCAGACATTGAGGTTGTACAGCAGGAGGCCCTTGTTATTCAGCAGTCAATGAACATACCTGCTGAAATTATGCAGGCCAAGGAGCTGTTGCGCAGGGCAAAGATTGAAGAAAAAAATGATGATCTTGAGGATGCTGCTGCCTTTTACGAACAGGCCTTCAAACTCTGGCCAGACAATGCAAAAATATCAAACAGGCTTGCAGCACTCTATCTTGCCGACCTTGGAATGAATGCCAAGGCCGTACATTTTGCCAAAGAGAGTCTCAAAATAGAGCCAAAGAATTACCAGGCAGCCCTCTATGCCGCAATCGGTCTTGCCAATATGGATCAGGTCTCTGGAGCCATCGAATACTTTTCGCAAAGTATTAGCGGTGAGCCGCCAATGAAAGAGGCACTTATCAGTTATGCTGCATTTAGTGAAGAAAAGGAACAACCGGAAGCAGCGCTCAAGCTGCTCAATCGACACGAAAAGGTCTATGGCGATACCATCGATACCATGATCTCCAAGGCACGTATTCATGACACCATGGGCCAAACACAAAAAGCAACAGAACAGTATAAAACACTTTTATACTCTGGCTACCAGCTGGTTCCTGGACTCAAAAAATATATCCAGGGCCGATTGGCTATGAACGAGGGTCAACTCGTACGATAGGTTTTCCGTTAACATAAGTTACAAAAATGAGATATACATTATCCTTTTCAATGCCCAAGGGGTTTTCCATGAAGCTTCAAAAACCAATGGCGCAGTTAAGCAGCCTTTTTATTCTCCTCTTTTTTCTTGCCTCCTGCAGTCCCCAGACTGCTGAATCAGAGGTTCAACCTCCGAAGGAGGCCCCTGCCCCATCACAACCAGCGGTCAAAAAAGCAGCACAACTTCCGGTGCAATATCAGAAGCCATCCTACATGGTTGACATGGACAGCAGGGATGACCTTGATACTGAAGCTGATGATGTTGCCATTAAGGTTGGTGCTTCCATACGTTCCACTCAGGGACCACAACCTCTCTGGGACATTCTCAAACGACTGGCGGCCCTGAAAAAAATGAGCATATCATGGGCCAGTGATGTGGACCAGAATGTTCTCGTTGACGTCGATATCAGCGCAGGTGACGACTTCTATGCGGCCATCACAAACCTCCTTCGTCAGGTAGATTATTACCATGAGATGGAAGGCTCTACCATTGTCGTGAAGTACAAGGAGACAAGGCAATTTCAAATTGCCATGCCCTTCACCAAGCAACTCTATGAGACAGGAACAGGCGGTAACGTCTTAGGCAGCAGTGATGCCTCAAGCAATATTGAAGGTACCATTCGTCTTGATTCCAAAGGGAATGAATTTGATATCTGGCAGAACATTCAGGATAACATGGATGCCATTCTCGATATCTGGTCCACAGCGGTCACCAGTGCAACCGATGAAGCAGGTACCGGTGATCCTGCTGGAGCTGCTGAAAAAACAGTTCAGTCTGCCAGCAGACAGGTTTCAGCCTCCGGTAACCGCTACACCATTGACAAACCAATCGGTCTTATAACCGTCCATGCCCCCAGGCCCCTTCTTGACAAACTTGAGATCTATTTTGAGAACCTGAAGAAGGAGCTCTACAAGCAGATCTCCATCGAAGCAAAAATCATTGAGGTTCATCTGACAGATAATTCTTCAATCGGTATCAACTGGAACAGGGTATTGTCTAATTTTGCAATTACCGGCGGTGTAGAATTCGGAACAAACGGACAGGTTTACCCTTGGATTCCCATTGCAGATGGTGGGTCAAAATTTGTTTCTAAAGTTACTCTTAATCCTGCTGATTTTATCCTCTTTCTCAATGCACTGAAACAAGAAGGACAGACTAAAATACTGTCAAACCCTAAAATCAGTGTGCTGAACGGACAGCCGGCAATGATCACAGTTGGGCGAAATGTCACGTACGTCGATAATATTGAGGTAGACCTCGACACCAGCGGCGTCCAGACAATCCGCACCTATACTGTTGAAACAGAGCGTGTACTGTCAGGTGTTGGATTGGCCCTCACAGCAAACATCCTTGATAAGGATGAAATTATCATGAACTTAGTCCCAGTCACTTCCGAACTTGAAGAACCCATAGAATACAGACAGTTTGGTGAAGGGGAAGTGGGGTTGCCAATCATCAATATTCGGGAAATGAGTACTACGGTACGGGTGAAAGATGGAGAAATGCTGGTAATTGGTGGTTTAATAAGCAATATCAATGATACTGAAGGCAATTTCGCCCCGGTTGTCGGCAAGATTCCTTTGGTCAAATACCTTTTTGGCTATGAAGAAAAAATAGATCAAAAACGTGAGCTTATTATTCTGTTACGACCTACTCTCATATAACTTGTAACAAAAAAATATTCATTGCAATACTATATATTAATACACTCTTTGGTTGGGAGCATGCTTATGAAACGGTTTACCTATCTTGTGGTCTGGATGTTATTGCTTGCAATGACAGGTTGTGGACAGACTATCAAAGAAACTCTGAAAGTAACGGTTGCAAATCCAAATGGTCCTGGACAGGGGATGACCATGGTTGTTCTCCCCTTTGCCGATTACAGCTATGCTGACTCACTCACTTCCGCTCATCGCCGTAACCTTGCTATCACCGAGGCCCTGACCGACGAATTGGTGGGTAATGGTTTTGGAATGCCCATACAAGAAGATGTTTTCTATTATATGATTGACCAGAACATTATCAGCCTCTCAAAATATGACTCGACCTCCTACAACTCCCTCTCCAACGAACTGGAGAACGACTGGTCAGATGCCATGAAAAGTGAGATTGACTACTACCTTAACCAGCAAAAAAGTCAAAATGGTGGAAAAGTGGCTGACAGCCCCGGCACCCACGGCTTAGATCAGGCCGTCATTAGCAAGATAGGGCGAAAATTCAATGCTGACTATATCGTGCGAGGGAGGATTCTCGAATTCAAGACCCGTCAGGAGCACAGCTGGGCACCATGGAAACGCGGTATTCTGCCATTCATTAGTGGGACAACCAGTCAGATTGCCTTCGGCTTTGCCGAGTCAGATAAATATGACAACTTAAATATGATGGCTTCCGGTGGAACATGGGGTGCCATCATCGGTCATAATGTAGGTGGCCCGTGGGATCCCAATGGTGGAGACTCCATTCTCGGAATCAGCGGTGGCAGTACAGCCAACACTATATTGTGGGGTGCAGTGGGAGCAGGCCTTGGACATATGTCCAAACACAGTGGTAACCTTTCCCAGGCAGTGGTACAGATGCGTATCTGGGTACAGGAAGCAGCAACCGGTAATGTGATCTGGACCAACCGTATTGACGTGAAGGTCTCCCCTGAAACCGTCATGGCCGACAGTCAGTATGACGCCCTCTTTGACCAGGCCATCAATAAAGGAGTATCGACCCTGGTTGACAACTTTGTGACAACCGGACTTTGATATAAAGTCAACAGGACCTCTCAACCACAAAGGCCCTTATCACCAGCAGTGATAAGGGCCTTTACTTTTTTTCAAATAATGCACAAATAATTAATTCTGCTCCTGTGCCTCCTGCTTTGAGTTCTGATACAGACCCATGAAGTTGATCGGTTCCATGAGGAACGGAATAAAGCCGCCATCAACCGATATCTGACTGACAATCTGCCGCGTGAAAGGAAAAAGCAGGGTCGGACAATCCACCCCAAGCACCATCTCCTGATGCTCAGCCGGGATATTTTTCATCAGGAAGGCCCCTGCATGCTCAATCTCCATGATAAACATGGTGTTGTCATTATTTCCCCTGTCGGCAATTTTGGCGGTGATCTGCAGGGCGACCTCCCAGTGATCATCATCCAGTTTCTTGTTGTTCAGTTTCAGGTTTACCTCAACCTTGGGCTCCTGATTGGGAGCCTGAAAAACCTGCGGAGCATTTGGGTTTTCAAAGGAAAAATCTTTGATATACATCTTCTGCATCCGGAAAACAGGGTTGTCTCCGGCAGCACTGTTGTTGCCTTGCTCTTCTGCCATGATAGCTTACCTCAGTTAGATTCTGAAATGTTTGGTTGTGACACTGCACGTTCAAGCAGTGCCGTATAGGTACATGAGAAAATGATACTGACTCAATAATCAGCGATAGAAAAATCCAACAATCGACCGAATCGGATGGTTCATCAAAAATCTCGTACACACCCTCATAAATTTCTTATTAAACAGCAAAATGGGCTGTCACGCAAAAGAAATAATCCTTTCCCACTACCCCTCTTCCCCTAATACTGGCCGCAGGTAATATCCGGTATATGATTCATCATGAGCGACGAGTTCTTCAGGAGTCCCAATTGCGACAATCGTTCCCCCCTGTTCTCCTCCTTCCGGCCCCACATCAATCACCCAGTCTGCGGTCTTAATGACATCAAGGTTATGCTCAATCACCATAACACTATTGCCATTGTCCACAAGGCGCCCCAGAACCTCCAGCAAATGTTTGATATCTGCAGGATGCAGCCCTGTGGTTGGTTCGTCAAGGATGTAGAGCGTGTTTCCACTGGCCCTTCCTGAAAGCTCTTTAGCCAGCTTAACCCGCTGCGCCTCTCCTCCTGAAAGGGTTACTGAAGATTGTCCCAGGGTAATATAGGTCAAACCAACATCATAGAGGGTCTGAAGCCTGTTTTTGATGGGAGGAATATTTGAAAAAAACTCCAATGCCTCCTCCACGGTCATAGAAAGGATATCGTGAATATTTTTTCCTCGGTAGGAAATTTCCAGCGTCTCATGATTATAACGCTTTCCCTGGCAGGCCTCACAGGTGACATAAATGTCTGGGAGGAAGTGCATGGCAATCTTGTTCACTCCCTCTCCCTCACAGGCCTCACAGCGTCCACCCTTGACATTAAAGCTGAACTGTCCGAGCTTATAGCCTCTGGCCCTGGACTCGGGGAGCCTGGAAAAAAGTTCTCGAATCGGAGTAAAGACTCCTGTGTACGTTGCAGGATTGGATCGCGGTGTCCTGCCTATGGGGCTCTGATCAATATCAATGACCTTATCCACCTTTTTCAGGCCGGACAGGCGAGTCTCTTCCACCTGTATGCGGTCAAGGTTGCGCCCCAACCCCTCTTTCATCAACTGAAACAGGCTCTCTATGACCAGCGAGCTCTTGCCCGACCCGGAGACGCCGGTAACACAGGTCATGACTCCGAGAGGAAAAGAGACATCAACATGACGCAAATTATTCACCACCCCATTTTTCAGGTGCAGAAATCGTCCCCTTCCAATCTTCCGCCTCGTTGCAGGGACCGGTATACGCTCTCTTCCTGCAAGATAGTTTCCTGTGGAGGAATCCTCACATGCAAGAAGACCTGAGACATCCCCACTGTATACGACCTCCCCTCCATGTACGCCTGCCCCCGGACCCATATCCAGAACATGATCGGCAGTGAGGATGGTATCTGTATCATGCTCAACCACTATCACGCTGTTCCCCAGATCACGTAACTCGATCAAGGTGTTGATCAGTTTCTGATTGTCACGCTGATGCAGGCCAATGCTTGGCTCATCAAGGATGTACAAGACCCCTGCAAGCCTGGAACCGATCTGTGAGGCCAGGCGAATGCGCTGTGCTTCGCCTCCGGAAAGTGTTGCCGATCGTCTCTCCAGTGACAGATAACCCAGGCCCACATCCTCAAGAAAGGAAAGGCGATCCACAATCTCCTTCAGGATCGGTTCACCGATCTGCCGCTCCCGGTCACTGAAAGGGATAAGGGGGAGAGTGTAGAGGAGTTTTTCAATGGAAAGACAGGTCAATTCATAGATGGACCAGGTTCCAATCTTCACAGCCAGGGCCTCAGCCTTCAGCCGTGCACCATGACACCTGGGGCAGGTCTGCTCGTTCATATAGCGCCCCAGCTCTTCACGGATCATTGGAGACTGTGTCTCAAGGAATCTCCGACTGAGCTGCGGGATAACACCCTCAAACACCTTTTCCGTGGTCATCTGCCTGCGTCCCTTCTGATAGTGAAAGGTTATCACCTCTGTACCTGAACCATAGAGGAGAATCTTGCGCAGCTTTTTTCCAAGCTTGGCAAAGGGGGTGGACATGGCAAAAGAGTAATGTTTGGCGACAGCTGCCAACATCTGTCCTGAGTAACTCCTCCCTGCCCGTTTCCCCCAGGGGGAAATAGCCCCTCTGCTGAGACTGAGTGAGGCATCCGGGACAATGAGTGCAGGGTCAAAAAACTGCTTCACCCCAAGCCCTCCACACTCCTCACAGGCCCCCTGGGGATTATTAAAGGAGAAGAGTTGGGTGGAGAGGCGCGGCATGGAAATGCCGCAGGAATGACAGGCGGCAAACTCGCTGAACAACTGTTCTTCTTTGGTATCTGGAAAATGAGCAAGCAGAAATCCCTCCGTCAGCTTCACTGCAGTGGTCACCGAATCACTGAGCCGACGGGTCCCGGAAGGTTTGATTATCACCCGGTCCACCACAACCTCTATGGAATGACGTTTATTCTTCTCCAGCTCCTGAACATCGTCGGTATGAAGAATATCGCCATCAATACGAACTCTGACAAAACCCTCTTTACGGACACGGGCCAGTAACTGTTCATGCCGGCCCTTTTTCTCTGTCACCAAAGGTGCCAGCAGAATAACCTTTGTTCCTTCCGCTAAAGCAGACAGGCTGTTTACCATATCCTCTATGGATTGCGACCTGATCTCCTCTCCACACTCCGGGCAGCACGGGCGTCCGCAACGGGCAAAGAGCAGGCGGAGATGATCATAAATTTCAGTCACCGTGCCCACTGTTGAGCGCGGGTTTTTGGAGGTTGTTTTTTGTTCAATGGACACTGCAGGCGACAAGCCCTCCAGGGCATCCACATCGGGTTTATTCATCTGCCCAAGAAATTGACGGGCATAGGTGGAAAGAGACTCGACATAGCGTCTCTGGCCCTCTGCATAGAGGGTGTCAAAGGCAAGGGTAGATTTTCCTGAACCGGACAGACCGGTGAACACGACCAGGCTGTTACGAGGAAGATCAACATTGATATTTTTCAGGTTATGCATCCGCGCTCCCCGGATGCTCAATTTCTTCGGTTCCATCTTCTACCCTTCAGCCTGCCAGGTGCATATGGTCTATTTTGATGCAACGATCCATGACCACCCTCAACCCTGCCTTTTCAGCAAGGTGTGCCGCTGCCTCATTGATAATCCCCTGCTGCATCCACACCACCTTGGCAGTAATATCAATGGCAGCCTCAACAATGGGGATCACCTCCTCACTGCGCCTGAAGATATCCACCACATCAATGGGATCGGGAATGGAAGCCAGGTCCGGATAACAGATATGTCCCAGTATCTCACTGACTCCGGGATTCACAGGATAGACTTGATAGCCTGCTTCCATTAAATACTTTCCCACCATATGACTGGGCCTGTTTGCCTTTGGAGAAAATCCCACCACGGCGATGGAACGGCTCCTGCGGAGGATATCATCAACCATTGGCATGGAGTTTAGTGTTAACATGAATAAAAACCTGGAAAAAATTTAAGATGATTCCGGCAACTTCTCTCAGCAGAAGAAAAAAAAGGATTTACCCCGGATAATGGCTATGGTAACTATGCTAAATTAGCCTCTCTGTTGGAGACCGACCTCTGCGCAGGCGATACAAGGCTTCACCAACGGAAAGATGTGAGTCGGTTTTATATTTCTGTGGGACAGAGTTTAACTCTGTCCCTTTGACAATCTCATTATGGTTTTCTAACAGCTCTGCTCGCCAGGCAAAACACAAAAAGACAACCCCCGGGCAACGCTGTTACTGAATTTGCAAAATAAGCAGGATCGAGCAAAAATCAACCTCTCTTCACCACAGGAACATTGAATGAATTTTCAAGATATCACCTTTGAACTCAACCAATACTGGGCCGAACAGGGCTGTGTCATTCAGCAGCCTTACGACATGGAAGTCGGCGCCGGGACCTTTCATGCTGCCACTCTGCTCCGAGCCCTTGGTCCTGAACCCTGGAAGGCCGCCTATGTGCAACCCTCCCGTCGGCCAACCGATGGTCGCTACGGAAACAACCCCAACCGCCTCCAGCACTATTACCAGTATCAAGTGGTCATAAAACCCTCTCCCCTCGATATCCAGGAGCTGTACCTCGACAGCCTGAAACGTTTTGGCCTCGACCTGCTGGAACATGACATCCGTTTTGTCGAAGACGATTGGGAATCCCCGACTCTGGGTGCCTGGGGACTGGGCTGGGAGGTATGGCTGGATGGTATGGAAATTACCCAGTTCACCTATTTCCAGCAGGCCGGTTCCATTGATCTCTTCCCGACAACGGTTGAAATCACCTATGGCCTTGAACGGATTGCCATGTACCTTCAGGGGGTGGATTCGGTCTATGATATTTCCTGGAATGATTCAATAAGTTACGGAGATATATTTCATCAGGCAGAAGTTGAATTTTCCACATTCAACTTCGAGGAAGCAAATGTGGCAGAGCTGATCAACTTCTTCAACACCTATGAGTCAGAGGCGACCAAACTGCTGGACAAAGGCTTGATTCTTCCCGCCTACGATTACTGCCTGAAATGCTCCCACACCTTTAATCTGCTGGACGCAAGAAAGGCGATCAGCGTGGCCGAGCGCACGCGATATATAGGAAGAATACGAAATATTGCCAGAAAAGTGGCAGGTCAGTATGTGATCCAACGAGAAGAGATGGGGCACCCCCTCATAAAGAAAACAGAAAAGGCATAAAGGGTTGGCGGAAGTGCATGGGAATCGAACCCACCTATCGAGCCATTAACCCGACACACCGGATTTGAAGTCCGGGAGGGCCACCAGTGCCCTGTCCACTTCCATATTCATTTTCAGTGTAATAATAATCACAGTGGAAAACAACTTTTAATATGATATCTTTTTTATAATTTGCTTTCTCTGCATAAAATGCTTATTATTATTGTTTTTTCAATTTACTGACACCGCGAAGAAAAATAAACGCACTTTCCCCTTATCATAATCAAAGCACAGGTCGATATAGAAAAAGTATGCAGTGTGAAAGACTCATTAAACAGATCAAGTCATGGTATATCCATGTGAGCAATGAAACCATGGCCCCTGCCCGCATGGTTTCATTTATAGAAACACATGCCGAAGAATGCCATATCTGCCAGGCTGACCCGGATCTGCAGAAAGAAATAAAGAAGATCACCGAACTCATTCTTCCGGAATCGAAGATCCCAAAAGCAGTCCGCCTGAAGCAGGAACAGGAAGAGATGGAAAAAAATGCTGCTGAGGAATACGAAGAAAGCAGCAGCGATACCAACGAAACCGAAGATGAGATTGGTGACGAGGAGTACAGTAGTGATGATCTCCACAACTAGCCATATGTAAGTTTTCAAAATCTTCCCCACAGCTGCTGTGAGGAAGGAGACATCTTTTAGCTAAGATGTATACAAGCCAAAAAAGGGGAGCAGAAATAAACTATTTCTGCTCCCCTTTTTTTATTCCCGGGACAACAAAGGAGAGGAAGAGCATTTTCCGGAAAACTCCAAGCTATTTGCCTTCTGCCCCTGGAACGATGTATATGCTGAGCTATGACCTTCTTTGATATCGTTGCCATTCTTGTCACCTTTGCAGCTGTTTTCAGTTTCATAAACGAACGCTATATCAGGCTGCCACGCACCATCGGCCTGATGGCCATGTCCCTTATTTTTTCCCTGCTTCTTATGATCCTGGGAAAAATGGGCTTTTTTTCCCTTGCCGAGTATGCTCAAGAACTCCTTTCCAAGCTTGATTTTCACCATACGCTCATGCATGGGATGCTCGGCTTTCTCCTCTTTGCCGGGGCCTTGCACGTCAATTTCGAAGACCTTCTCAAAGGAAAAAGTATCATTTTTCTTCTGGCCACTGTCGGCGTCCTTTTTTCCACACTGCTCGTAGGCGGACTTGCCTGGGGAATGTTTTCTTTCCTGGGCATAGATCTGCCGCTCATCTACTGTTTTCTCTTTGGAGCCCTTATTTCTCCCACAGATCCCATTGCCGTCCTGGGAATCATGAAAAAAGCCGGGGCTCCAAAGCGTCTGGAAACAACAGTAACAGGAGAATCTCTCTTTAATGACGGCATCGGAGTTGTTGTCTTCCTGGCCCTGCTTTCCTTTGTCCAGGGTACAAGCACACCGGGCATGAGCGAAATCATGCATTTGTTCCTGGTTGAGGCCGTGGGTGGAATTGCCTACGGAGGGTTGATCGGCTACATCACCTACTTTTTTCTCAAACGGGTGGACAACTACCAGGTAGAGGTCCTGATCACCCTGGCCACGGTGATTGGCGGATACCGATCCGCCGAGCTTCTCCATCTCTCCGCCCCCCTAGCCATAGTAGTGGCTGGCCTGCTGGTGGGGAACCATGGCCGTCATTTCGGCATGTCTGCTCTCACCAGGCACCATCTGGACACCTTCTGGGAACTGATTGATGAGATACTCAATGCCGTTCTTTTCGTGCTTATCGGCCTGGAGTATCTCATTCTTCCCCACGATATGGGTTTGATTCTGGCTGGAACCCTCATGATTCCAATGGTCCTGCTTGGCCGTTTTCTCAGTGTGGGTGCTATGACCAGTTTTTTACGATTATCTCGTCCTATTGATCGAGGAACTGTGCGTGTTCTAACCTGGGCTGGCCTGAGAGGCGGAATATCCGTTGCCCTGGCCCTGTCCCTGCCGCTGGGAGCAGAACGTGATAGTCTCATCGCCATCACCTATACGATTGTGGCGTTTTCTATCCTGATCCAGGGATTGACGGTCGGGCCCCTCATTCAAAAATTTGTTCGCAGTTCCCAGAAAGGCGCCTACGCAAAAAAACAACAACAAACTGCTGCCCATATGAAAGAGACGGGCAACTGATCCACCCCCGCTTTGGTGGACACGAAGTGAAGCCATTTTTTTCTTTGTAAACACATCATGTTCAAATGATGGCTGGTGATTGACAACTCTTGCCCGGGGGTGACAGGCACGCAGCCCAGGAACAGCCTCTTTTTCTTATGATGTCAGCCAAACTTCCACTCCTTCCTGTTTGGGTCATTTCCCACACATTTTACCTGGCCGTCAATGATCACGGCCGGGGTTGAAAAGATGCCCAATTTGGCAATTTCCTGAAACAACGGGACAATCACACTCATCATAAAAGCCAGTACGGCACCCAGTGCTGCTCCCTTGCCAAGAAGGACCTCAACCACCGCCACAATGCCGTAAGCTGAAGAAACTGAAAAGGCAGGCCACTGTTTTTTGTTTTGAGTATAGCATGTAGCAAACTAACCCTCTCCATCTCACAGCATGTTCTTTCTGAGATGT